>CAMDNJ010000052.1 GCA_945902915.1 Crenothrix polyspora
GTTGCTCAAGACGAAACAGGTTATCCTGATGACTTGTTGGCTGAAGAAGGTTTGACTGTTAGTGATAACAGCCCAATCGCTCCAGGTCAATCAAGAACAATTCAAGTTACTGCTTCTGATGCTGCATGGGAAGTTTACCGTTTAGCTGACTTGATCTACGATCCAGACAGCCGTTTTGCTGGCTTGTTATTCTTCTGGGATGCAGCTGGTAACCGTCAATTGGTAACTATTGATGCTCCATTAATTCCAACTTTCATTTAATGAAGTAATTAACTAACTATTTATATATTTAGTTAAGGAATTGAAGACCCCCACTACCTTTTGGTAGTGGGGGTTTTTTTTTGAATAAATTTATGTAGGGTATAGTAAGCTAGGTAGTCTTCAGCCTTGGTGCTTAATTTATAAAATGTATTTCAACGGGATTAGTAAAGTGTAATAAATAACATCCATACGGCTAACTTATACGAACGAATATAATATATTAAGAATTAAGCACCCATATCAAAGAGTGCCAATCTAAAATATATATATTGCAAAGGTTGCTTTAACAATTGCCATTAATATAAGTATTTGTGTTAAAATCCGACACGTTAACTAGCATAGAGCGACTTATCAATTTATGGCAAGTTTGTATTGTGATTGGTTATACTAAAATTTAAATATCAACATAAGGTTTATTAAATAATGCGTGCAATTAATAAAGTATTAACAACTATCCTGATGGCTGCATCCATAGCTGCCATTTCAACAAATGCAATGGCAAAGCCTAAGGGTGAAGCGGCAGTTAAAGAAGCTATTGAAAATACACTTTCAGGCATTACTGCTGCACAAGCAGAAATTAAATCGGGTAACCTACCTGCTGCTTCAAAAACAATTCTTGAAGCATCGCAAGCTTCAAAAGAATTTCGTTTTGAAATCACAGAGCGTCAACGTCAAAAAGCAACTGATGTCCTTAAAGCGGCTCGTAAATCTGTAGAAGCTGGTGATGCAACTGCTGCAGAAGCTGGATTAGCGGCTGCTTTAAAGTCATTTTCAGAAATGAAAGCAAAATACGACGAAACTCATTAAGTAGGTACTATAAAACACATCAGGCTATTTTATATATCTAGTCTGATGTGATTTTAAAAACAATAGATTGCTTAATATTTAATTTTAATGTTCTTTGTAGGAGAATAACTTACAAAGTATGATAGAATTAATACGATAAATAATTTTTGAATTATTTAGTAAATTGTAAATAACAATAACTTAAGGGTTAGTTAACTATGAATACCTTGAAAAAAACCGTGCTATCTTTATTAATGGCAACTGCTATGGCAGTAATTTCAACATCTGCTTTAGCAGAGACTGATGCAGGTAGAGCTACATACAAGCCTGCTGAGGCTATAGATATAGTTGCTACTAGAATTCAAGCAGCAATTGATGCAATTAGCAAAGGGGCTACAAACGAAGAAGCCGCTGCACTTATCAAACCAGCAATTGATTTTAGTAAAGAAATTAATGCTAATGATAAAGTAGATAATGCACGTGCAAAAGCAAATAAAAAATTAAAATCTGCGATGTCACATGCAAAAGAATCAGCTTTACAAGAAGCTGAGCAAGAATTAAGAGATGCTAAAAAAGATTTCGAAGCACTGAAAAGCTTAATTTAATTAAGAGCAATAGCCCTATCATAGAGATTTAGATAGGGCTATTATAAAGTAGATATTTAATAACTGAATTTATTACCCATAAGATAATTATTTACTATTTGGTTGAGTCAATTATTTTAGCTTTATGTGTGCAGAGACTTAATTGAGCTAAAACTTCCGTTGCTAAGATTAGTTCTGCTTTATATTCAAATACAAAGCATATTCGCCTTTTATTCCAGTGTTTGTGTTATTTAAAAATCTATAAATTGCTGTGTATGCACTCCTAAAAGATAACCTCTAGTTCTCCAGTTAGCAATGCGACAATATACTTTTAGATGCGGTGTAACATCAAGTTCTAATTAATGATTTAATATATTTGCAATTAAGTTTAAATCGTTGAAAGAATGTTCAATAAATCGAACGCGTTGAGTAATGCCACAGACTAAGGTATATGGAATAGTGTTTGCACAATTTGCAATTTCTTCGATAGCCAAACCCTTACCCCAAAGTGTAACAGAGTCACCAGGTTTAGCCTGCGGTTGGCTTTTTAGATCGACGGTAATCATGTCCATTGATACCCTACCAATTAGGGGTACGCGGTGACCATTAACCAGCACTGGAGTTCCTTCCATAGTATGGCGAGGATAACCATCTCCATAACCGATAGCAATAATACCTAGCTTAGTTGGCTTATTACAGGTCCATGTGCCTGCATATCCGACTTTATCGCCTTTATTTAAAGACTTGACTGCAATTAAGCGTGAATGTAATTCCATTACAGGCTTTAAGTGCCAGTCTTCACCTGTAGTATCTGGAAATGGCGATATGCCATATAACATAATACCAGGGCGCACCCAATCTGATAATGTGACCGGCCAAGCTAAAATGCCAGCAGAATTAGCAATACTACAGGCACTGCGCTCGCTTTCAATCATTTGTTCATTGAGCAGCGCTGCAATAGTGTCATTAAATTTAGAAGTTTGCTTAATTGTTGTAGTATCTTGTATATCATCCGCATTAGCTAAATGCGTCATTAAATTGATCGGCCCTTTAATCACGGGGTTCTGGATTAAGCGCTGGTAAGCCACGTAAAATTCTTCAGCATTAAAGCCTAATCGATTCATGCCTGTATCAAGTTTTAACCAAATCGAACAAGCATTTAATTCCGTTCTAGTTTCAAGCATAATTACTTGAGAAAATGAATGTACAACAGGGTTCAATTGATAAGTTAATAGTGCATCAAGTTCATGGGTACAACTAAAACCTTCTAGTACCGTGATTCTGTTAGTTATACCGGCTTTTCGTAAGCGTACTCCTTCATCAACTCTAGCTACTGCAAATGCATCAGCCGACTGTAAGGCTGATGCAACACGCAACATGCCGTGTCCGTATGCATTCGCTTTAATAACCGGCATAATTTTTGAGTGAGGTGCGTATTGGCGAACTATTTGTAAATTATGTTGCAACGCATCTAAGTTAACTACAGCATAAGCAGGTGAGCTCATTCATAGTCTCCAGAACTATAAGAGCTACCTGTAAAGTTTTCAAAGCGCGTGTATTGTCCTAAAAAAGTAAGTCTAACTGTGCCTAAGGGGCCATTACGTTGTTTACCAATAATAATCTCAGCTATGCCTTTGTCAGCGCTATCTTCGTTATAGACCTCATCTCGATAAACGAAAACAATTAAATCAGCGTCTTGCTCAATCGCACCTGAATCTCGTAAATCTGACATTACTGGGCGCTTATTAGGGCGTTGTTCTAAGTTACGGTTTAACTGAGATAAGGCAACCACAGGTACATTCAATTCTTTAGCAAGTGCTTTTAAGCCTCTGGAAATATCAGAAATCTGTTGCACTCGATTATCACCACTGGAGGGTGATTGCATGAGTTGCAAATAATCCACAACAATTAAACCTAGCTGGCCATGTTCACGGGCAAGCCGTCGCGCTCTGGCTCTAACTTCAGTCGGTGATAAGGCAGGTGAGTCATCAATAAATAATTGTGTGCCAGCCAGTAAATTAATGGCGGAGGTTAGGCGAGGCCAATCATCATCATCTAATTTACCGGTTCTAACCTTATGTTGATCTATCCGGCCTAAGGAAGACATCATGCGCATGGCTAAGGAGTCCCCTGGCATTTCCATGCTAAAAACAGCGACTGGTTTATTGCCTTTAAGAGCGATATTTTCAGCCATATTCATGGCAATAGTCGTTTTGCCCATCGACGGTCTGCCTGCAACAATTATTAAATCTGCAGGTTGTAATCCGGAAGTCAATTCATCAAAATCAGTAAATCCAGTGCCGGCGCCAGTGATAGCGCCTTCTTGTTCAAATAGAGTTTCAATTTTGTCGACGGCATTGGCTAACAAAGATTTAATGGGAATAAAGCCGCCACTTTGACCTCGCTGACGCTGTTCTGCAATTTGAAAAACTTGGCGCTCAGCATTTTCTAATAATTCAGCGGTATCTCGACCTTCAGTATTAAAAGCAGAATCGGATATTTGCGTACCGATATGGATCAGTTGCCTTAAAACTGAACGATCTCTAACAATATTTGCATAAGCAGTAATGTTGGCTGCGCTGGGCGTGTCTTTAGCTAGCATAATCAAATAAGCTAGGCCGCCGACATTTTCAAGTTCACCGATGACTTTCAGGGCATCTGATAAGGTAATGACGTCAAAAGGAATTTGTTTTTCTGCAAGCTCTTCTATTTTTCTAAATATGAGCTGATGACTGCGACGATAAAAATCAATTTCAACAACTTTGTCAGCAATGGAATCCCAGGTCTGATTATCTAGCAATAAGCCACCTAATACAGATTGCTCAGCTTGTATTGAGTTAGGGGGGACTTTTAAAGCATCCAGAGAATAGTCGCGATCGAGAGAATAGTTTTCAGGCATGAATAGCTGCGAAAAAATAGAAATAATAACATGATGATGACTTAATGCATAAGCCTTGCTACTCATCGATTAATATAAATCGATGGATTATAGGCTGTTAAAACTTCAGTAGTCACTCTTATAATTTCTAGGAACAAATATATTATAAGGGGTGGTCACTTTAATAAAGTTGTTCAAAAGTGGTTCTGCAGAGCCGTATAAATTGTGAGCTTGAAAAATTACGGACGAGACTTAGAAAATGTTGATAGAGTTTGAAAGTGTTAGTAGATGCCGTGCCATATGTTCCGTCACATTATAAAAATGTTTAATTCGTCATTTCATAGTTACATTCGATCTTGACTAATATAAGTCACACTGTAGTAAATATACGAAAGAATCTGTAAAAAGATAGGCCATTGTGCCATAACTTCAATAGAGCTTCAGAAAGCTATAGCAGGACGTACTAAAGCTACTATAATAGCTAAGAAAGCTATAGCACGTCGTACTAAAGCTATTATAAGACCTAAGAAAGGTATAGCGCGTCGTACTAAAGCTATTATAAGACCTAAGAAAGTTATAGCACAACGTACTAAAGCTACTATAAGACCTAAGAAAGGTATAGCACGTCGTACTAAAGCTACAATAAGAGCTAAGAAAGCTATAGCACGACGCGCTAAAGTTATTATATGACCTAAGAAAGGTATAACACAACGTACTAAAGCTACTATAAGACCTATGATAGGTATAGCACGTCGTACTAAAGCTACTATACGACCTAAACAAGGTATATCGCTGAATATGATGATGTTTTGTTATTAGAAGAAGTTATTTAAGGACGTTGAAAAGCTGGGTCTGTCATGAATATGAATGAGTCAATGAACTGGTTTGAAGAGTGCGTCGACTTTGATAGTCCGGGTGATCATAAATATTATGAACTGAACTAGTGTTTATGATAGTTGAAGTGATATCAATGTTGCTAACAGCATTAATAAATCTATATAAAACATATCAATGTAAGCAAGCATGAGCATAAATAATATGCCCGCTGACAGTTTAAATAACAATCTAAACAGTAACAGTATTTAATCGACCTTGATTTAATAGGCGTCGATGTCTATAATCCCTAAGCTATTATGTTTGGAGAGCCTTGTGACGAGTAGAAAATACTCTACTGTCAGTAAAATTTTAAGTTATCAGCTTTTAATTATACTGATAATAACTGCTGGCTTAGCAGGTTACGGTGGCATGCACTATGCGATATCAAGTGCGTTAGGTGGGGTGGCAGCATTTGTACCTAATTTGTATTTTACTTTGCGTATCCATAAAGCAACCGGATTACCCGCGCGTAAGGTTATGAATGCCTTTTATGTCGGTGAATCGGGAAAGCTAATACTGACAGCCGCGCTGTTTGTGTTGATTTTTAAAGTGCCCAACATAGCAATATTACCGTTGCTGCTAGGTTATATAGCAGCATTATCAGTTTTTTGGTTTGCGCTATTAATGCGCTAACATAATTTAAAGAGAGGAACGATGGCTACCGAAGCTCATGCCGCAGAAGGTGTAACGGGTTATATTATTCACCATTTAACTCCGCTACATGTGGGTGAAGGTTTTTGGACATTACATCTGGATACTTTGTTTTTTTCGGCTGTTTTAGGCGGCTTGTTTATTTGGTTTTTTAAGACCGCAGCAGAAAAAGCCACTTCTGGGGTTCCAGGTTTAGTACAAAACTTTGCTGAAATGTTGATTGAGTTTGTAGATACTCAAGTAAAAGACAGTTTCCATGGCGAAAGTAAATTAATAGCACCCTTAGCCTTGACTATCTTTTGTTGGGTATTCATGTGGAACTTTATGGATTTGTTCCCAGTTGATATATTGCCACTCATCGGCTCTATGATGGGTATCGAATATCTCCGCGTGGTTCCTAGTACTGATTTGAATGCCACTTTTGCCATGTCTATTTCAGTGTTTTGTTTAATTATTTTTTATAGCATTAAGATAAAAGGCCCGATAGGCTTTGCCAAAGAGTTATTGTTACAGCCTTTTGGTCCTTGGTTAATGCCATTTAACTTATTGTTGAAATTAGTCGAAGAAATTGCCAAGCCTATCTCATTGGCTTTACGTCTATTCGGAAACCTGTACGCAGGTGAAT
Organism: Crenothrix polyspora; assembly: GCA_945902915.1. Taxonomy (GTDB): domain Bacteria; phylum Pseudomonadota; class Gammaproteobacteria; order Methylococcales; family Methylomonadaceae; genus Methylobacter_C. Next base: position 6,662 of record CAMDNJ010000052.1, read on the forward strand.
TGATATTTATTTTGATTGCCTTGTTACCGTGGTATATACAGCCGGTATTAAGTTTTCCATGGGCAATCTTTCACATTTTAATTATTACGCTACAAGCTTTCATATTTATGGTATTAACGATTGTTTACCTGACTATGGCGCATGAGCATCATTAATTATTGTTGGACCGTTTTTTTATAACTTTATTAACCGTTTGGAGGTTTCATGGAAATTGCAAAATTAATTGCTGACGTACAAGGCATGACTGCTATCGCAGTAGGTCTGATTTTAGGTATGGGCGCTTTAGGAACAGCGATAGGCTTTGGTCTATTAGGTGGAAAGTTTTTAGAAGGTGCTGCACGTCAACCTGAAATGGTACCTATGTTACAAGTAAAAATGTTCGTTGTTGCGGGTCTGTTGGATGCGGTAACAATGATCGGCGTTGGTTTGGCATTGTTCTTTACTTTCGCAAATCCATTCCTGTCTGCGGTTACAGCTGCGGCTGCAGGTTAATTGCACACGCGTGTTTAATAGTAACAAGAGGAACGCATCGTGAGCATCAATGCTACTCTGATAGGGCAAATGATTACCTTTGCACTTCTGGTATGGTTTACCATGAAGTACATTTGGCCGCCTTTATTTGACTCTTTAGAAGAACGTAAAAAGAAAATTGCCGATGGCTTGGCTGCTGCTGAAAAAGGTCAGGAAGAAATTCTGTTGGCTGAGAAAAAAGCCAAAGGTGTTATTAAAGAAGCCAAGCTACAATCCTCTGAGATTGTTAATCTAGCTCAAAAACGTGCTAATGATTTGATTGAAGAATCAAAAGATACGGCTAAACAAGAAGGCGAACGCTTACTTGTGGCAGCAAAAGCACAAATTGAGCAGGAAATTCAGCAGGCTAAAGAAGGTTTGCGTCAAGAAGTAGCTGATTTAGCCTTAAGTGCTGCAGAACAAATTCTGGGTGCTGAAATTGATAAAGCTAAGCATCAAGACATCATCAGCAAAGTTTCTAAACAATTAGGTTAAGCATAATGAGTGAACTAGCAACATTAGCAAGACCTTACGCCGCAGCTATTTTTAAAAGGGCTAAGGAAACTCAATCGACGACAAAGTGGTCGAAGAGTTTGGCATTTATGGCTGCTATTTTGAAAAATCAGGACATATCTGTTGTAGTTGACAATCCTAAGGTAGACAAGCAAAGATTATCTGCATTGATACTAGATATTTGTCAAGGACATGTTAATGAAGAGAGTGAAAACTTTCTTAAACTACTGGTTCATAATAATCGCTTAAGTTTAGTGCCAACCATTGCCAAGCTTTTCGAAGCTTATAAAGCGGAAGATGAAGGCTATATGGAAGTCGAAGTGATGACGGCCTATCCTTTATCTAAAGAAGCAAAGCAAGAATTTACGGCGACCCTAGAAAAAAACCTAGGCAAAAAAATCCATATGAATGTAGCTGTGGATAAGTCATTAATCGGTGGCGTTCTCGTTCGCGCGGGCGACAAGGTTATTGACGGATCTATTAAAGGTCGGCTTCAACACATGCAAAAAGCCCTACATTGAGAGTGAGAAATAGCACATGCAATTAAATCCATCTGAAATAAGTGATCTGATTAAAAAGAAGATCGAAAACTTCGACCTAAGTGCCGAAGCGCATACAGAAGGTACTGTCGTCAGTGTGACGGACGGTATTGTTAGAGTACACGGTCTTTCTCAAGCGATGCAAGGCGAAATGCTTGAATTCCCAGGTAATACTTTTGGGATGGCACTTAACCTTGAAAGAGATTCAGTCGGTGTCGTGGTATTAGGTTCATACCAACATATATCTGAAGGCGACGTCGTAAAGTGTACCGGAAAAATTCTTGAAGTACCTGTAGGTGAGGCATTACTAGGTCGCGTCGTTGATGCGCTGGGTAATGCTATTGATGGCAAAGGTGCCATTGAAACCACTGAAACTGCTCCGATTGAAAAAATCGCACCAGGCGTTATTGCTCGTCAATCAGTCGATCAACCTGTACAGTTAGGTTTGAAATCAATTGATGCCATGATTCCAGTAGGACGTGGACAGCGCGAACTGATTATTGGTGACAGGCAAACAGGTAAAACTGCGATAGCTATTGATGCCATTATTAATCAAAAAGGTACAGGTATTAAATGTATCTATGTCGCTATTGGTCAGAAACGTTCATCTATTGCTAACGTCGTTCGTAAATTAGAAGAGCATGGCGCCATGGCGCATACGATTATTGTTGCGGCATCAGCCTCTGAGTCGGCTGCTTTACAATTTATCGCGCCTTATACCGGTTGTTCTATGGGTGAATTCTTCAGAGATCGCGGTGAAGATGCTCTTATTATTTATGATGATTTGACTAAGCAAGCTTGGGCTTATCGTCAGGTATCATTATTATTACGTCGCCCTCCAGGTCGTGAAGCTTATCCTGGTGATGTATTTTATTTACACTCTCGTTTATTAGAAAGAGCCTCGCGCATTAATGCGGCAGAAGTTGAAAGACTAACGGGTGGCAAGGTAAAAGGCAAAACAGGTTCATTGACAGCTTTGCCTATCATTGAAACTCAAGGTGGTGACGTATCTGCTTTCGTACCGACTAACGTTATTTCGATTACTGATGGACAAATTTTCCTTGAAAGTAATTTGTTTAACTCAGGTATTCGTCCTGCTGTAAATGCTGGTTTATCAGTATCTCGAGTAGGTGGTGCCGCACAAACTAAGATCATTAAGAAATTAGGTGGTGGTACTCGTTTAGATTTGGCGCAATATCGTGAGTTAGCAGCATTTGCTCAGTTTGCTTCAGATTTAGATGAAAGTACACGTAAGCAAATTGAACGTGGTCAACGTGTCACCGAGTTAATGAAGCAAAATCAATATTCGCCTATGTCTGTTGCACAAATGGCCGTATCGCTTTTTGCAGCTAATGAGGGCTTCCTTGATAGCATCGCAGTGAATAAGGTGCTCGATTTTGAATCAGCCTTACATCTGTACATGAAGTCAGAGCAATCTGAACTCATGAATAACATTAATGCAACCGGCGATTTTAGTAATGAAATTAGCAATGGCTTAAGAACAGCGATTGAAACTTTCGTTAAAACTCATAGTTGGTAAAAGGGTCTTCAAATGGCTGTTGGTAAAGAAGTACGCACCAAGATTGCGAGTATTAAAAACACTCAAAAAATCACTCGCGCAATGGAGATGGTTGCCGCGAGTAAAATGCGTAAAACAAAAGACAGAATGCAAGCATCACGCCCCTATTCTAAAAAGATTGCAAAGATTATTAAGCATTTGGCGCAAGCCAATCCAGAATATAAGCATCCTTATTTGCTAACTCGAGACGTTAAACGTATCGGAATTATTGTGGTGAGTTCTGACAGAGGCTTATGCGGTGGACTGAATTCGAATTTATTCAGAACTACTTTAAACCGCTTAGTCGAATGGGAACATGCTAATATTGAAGTCGATGTTTGTACGATAGGTACAAAAGCCTCTGGTTATTTTAGTAATCTGAAGGTCAATTTAGTCGGCCAAGCTATTAAATTAGGTGATGCTCCACATCTGAACGACATCATTGGTGTCATTAAAGTCATGCTGGATGCCTATGAAGAAGGCAGAATCGATCAATTGTTTGTTATTAGCAATGAATTCGTAAATACCATGACTCAACGACCCACCGTCGAACAGTTATTGCCCATAGTCGCTTGTGAGCTTGATGAAAACTTGAACGGCCATTGGGATTATATTTATGAACCTGATGCTAAAGAAGTATTGGATCATTTGCTTAATCGTTATGTTGAGTCCAAAGTTTATCAGGGCTTGGTTGAGAACAATGCTTGTGAACAAGCGGCCAGAATGGTAGCAATGAAGAGTGCTTCAGATAATGCCGGAAATCTTATTAGTGAGTTGCAGTTGATTTACAATAAAGCTAGACAAGCCGCAATCACTCAAGAAATTTCAGAAATTGTTGCAGGTGCCGCTGCCGTTTAATTCATGTAGGGGTTGGCTTTTGTGCTAGCCCTTATGTTTAGACTAGAGCAGTCGCTCCATTCAAATAGACACAAAACTTTAGAGGACACAGAATGAGTTCGGGTAAAATCGTACAAATTATAGGCGCGGTCGTTGACGTAGAATTTACACGTGAAGAGCTGCCAAAAGTATATGACGCCTTAATCGTAGAAGGCAAAGATCTAGTATTAGAAGTCCAACAGCAATTAGGTGACGGTGTCGTTAGAACAATTGCTATGGGTAGTACTGATGGCTTAAGCAGAGGCCTGATAGTCACTAATACTGAAGGACCTATTTCGGTACCTGTGGGTAAAGAAACCTTAGGTCGAATTATGAATGTTTTAGGACAACCTATCGATGATAAAGGTCCTATTGGTGAAAAAGTAAAATGGGGCATCCATCGTGAAGCACCTAGTTATGCAGAGCAAGCGGCTGCAAACGAACTACTAGAAACTGGTATTAAAGTTATCGATTTAGTTTGCCCCTTTACCAAAGGTGGTAAAGTTGGTTTATTTGGTGGTGCCGGTGTAGGTAAAACCGTCAACATGATGGAACTGATTCGTAATATCGCCATTGAACATAGTGGTTACTCTGTATTGGCCGGTGTAGGTGAACGTACTCGTGATGGGAATGATTTCTACCACGAAATGACCGACTCTAACGTAATCGACAAAGTATCGTTAGTTTACGGACAAATGAACGAGCCACCCGGAAACAGATTACGAGTTGCTTTAACAGGTTTAACCATGGCGGAATATTTCCGTGATGAAGGTCGTGACGTATTATTTTTCGTAGATAATATTTATCGTTATACTTTGGCAGGAACTGAAGTATCTGCTTTGTTAGGTCGTATGCCTTCAGCGGTAGGTTATCAGCCTACATTGGCTGAAGAAATGGGTGTTTTACAAGAGCGCATTACCTCGACTAAAACAGGTTCTATTACTTCTATTCAAGCGGTTTATGTACCTGCGGATGATTTAACCGATCCTTCACCTGCTACTACTTTTGCTCACTTAGATGCGACCGTGGTTTTATCACGTCAAATTGCTGAGTTAGGTATTTATCCTGCTATTGATCCTTTGGATTCAACCAGTCGTCAGCTCGATCCTTTAGTTATCGGACAAGAGCATTATGACGTAGCTCGTAGTGTTCAAGGTATTTTGCAACGTTACAAAGAATTGCGCGATATTATTGCGATTTTGGGTATGGATGAGTTATCTGAAGAAGATAAGTTAACCGTTTCAAGAGCTCGTAAAATGCAACGATTCTTATCTCAGCCATTCTTTGTTGCTGAAGTATTTACCGGTTCACCAGGTAAGTATGTGTCGTTAAAAGACACCATCGCTGGCTTTAAAGGTATTATCAACGGCGATTACGATGCTATTCCAGAGCAAGCTTTTTATATGGTTGGTACCATAGAAGAAGTACTTGAGAAAGCTAAGACATTAAAAGGCTAAGGCAATTTCTCCCTATCTAGCGGTAGGGAGAAGTTTGAAACAGGTGAAGAAATGACTATGACCGTACATGTAGACATCGTAAGTGCAGAAAAAGAGATATTCTCTGGCTTAGCAGAAATGGTATTTGCTCCTGCTGAACTCGGTGAAGTAGGTATTTCGCCTCGCCATGCGCCCTTCATTACTCGGTTAAATCCTGGTGAAGTTAGGATTAAAGTGACAGAGACTGAAAGTCATCCGTTTTATATCTCAGGTGGCTATTTAGAAGTTCAGCCACATTTGGTCACTATTTTGGCGGATACTGCGATTCGTGCAAAAGATATTGATGAAGCAGCGGCATTAGATGCTAAAGCAAGAGCTGAAGAAGCCTTGGCTGATAAAACAGGTAAGTTAGATTATGCAACAGCTCAGATTCAATTGGCACAAGCTGTTATGCAATTAAGAACTTTAGATAGATTTAGAAAGCGTGGCGGTTAATATTAGCACTCAGTTGTTATTAGCCAGCTAAAAGGCAATCTCATATTTAAAGCCCGGTAACGTTAGTCACGCTATCGGGCTTTTTTGTTTAACAGGACTCTCCATGAAGCTTACCACTATTATTCTTGCTGCCGGTAAAGGCACGCGCATGTGTTCTCAAATACCAAAAGTTTTACACCAAATAGCTAATCGCTCTCTGCTACAGCATGTTTATGACATGTCTAGCCAATTAGAAAACAATACCATCAAGATTGTTTATGGTCATGGCGCGGATTTAGTCAGGGATACCTTAAAAGACCTAGAAGTTAGCTGGATAGAGCAAAAACAACAGTTAGGTACGGGTCATGCCGTACAGCAAACCTGCGATCAATTTAGTGATAGCGATACTGTTTTAATTTTATATGGTGATGTGCCTTTATTAAAATTGACTACAGTAAAGGCCCTAATTAAAAATGTTAGTGAGCAATCTATTGCCTTGTTAACAGTTAATCTTGATGATGCTACGGGTTATGGCAGAATCGTTAGAGATGCTTTAGGTCAGGTTACTAAAATTGTTGAACAAAAAGATGCAACGGCCGCTGAACAATTAATTAAGGAAGGTAATACCGGCATTATGGCGGTACAGGGAAAACTGTTAAAGCAGTGGTTGAGTCAATTAGGCAATAATAATGCCCAAGGTGAATATTATTTAACGGATATTATTGAAATGGCCGTTGCCGATGTCATGACTATCATCACCAGTCAGCCTTCATCTGTTGATGAAGTCTTGGGTGTTAATAATCGAATTCAGTTAAGTCATTTAGAGCGGGTTTATCAGACAGAGCAAGCAAATATACTTATGGAACAGGGTGTTACCTTAATGGATCCTGCTCGTTTTGACCTTAGAGGAACGATTGAATCACTGGGTACAGATATTATTATTGATGTGAATGTTATTTTAGAAGGTAAAAATAGCATCGGTAATAATGTGCGTATAGGTGCTAATACCTATATCAATAATTCTATAATCGCCGATAATGTAGTCATTCTTGCGAACTGTATTATTGACAATGCCATCGTTGGACTAGGCAGTAAGATTGGTCCTTTTGCAAGATTACGTCCTGAGACGGTATTAGCTGAACAAGTCCATATCGGCAATTTCGTAGAAATCAAAAAATCGACTATTGCTACTGCTAGTAAAATCAATCACCTTAGCTATATTGGTGATGCAACAGTAGGTAGTCACGTCAATATAGGTGCTGGAACTATTACCTGTAATTATGATGGCGTAAATAAATTTAGAACGATTATTGAAGATGGCGCTTTTATTGGCTCAGATAGTCAATTAGTGGCTCCAGTGACTATTGGCAAAAATGCTACGATAGGTGCAGGATCAACTATTACCAAAGATAGTCCAGAGCATCAACTCACTTTAAGCAGAGTAAAGCAAGTATCTATTTCAGGTTGGCAACGTCCGGTTAAACAGGAAAAATAATATGTGTGGAATTGTAGGTGGAATCGCTCAACGTAATATCGTACCCATATTAGTAGAGGGCTTAAAGCGCCTAGAATATCGCGGCTATGATTCAGCAGGTTTGGCTGTTATCAATGACGGCATCATCTATCGAAAAAGAGAATTGGGTAAAGTTAAGGGCCTAGAAGATTTATTACAGCTCGATCCTGTTGTTGGCAATATTGGCATTGCTCATACGCGATGGGCAACGCATGGCAAGCCCAGCACAGCAAATGCTCATCCTCATCTCAGCCGAGATAAAGTGGCGGTAGTCCATAACGGCATCATAGAAAATCATGAAAAAATACGTAGTTCACTGAAAGAAAGTGGCTATGTCTTTACTTCAGAAACCGATACCGAAGTTATAGTGCATCAAATTTATCAAGCTATGGAATCAACCGATAGCTTTTTGAATGCCATTAAACAGGCTATAAAAACATTAGATGGTGCTTATGCTTTAGGCATCATGAGTACAGTTGAGCCTGATACTTTAGTGGCTTGCCGTAAAGGTAGCCCATTAGTCATAGGTGTGGGCATCGGTGAATATTTTATTGCCTCTGATGTAGCGGCATTGCTGCCAGTCACACAGCGCTTTATTTTCCTAGAAGACGGTGATATAGCCTCTATTACTATCGATAGCTTAGTGATTTATAATGGCGATGGCGAGATTGTCACGCGACCCATTAAAGAAAGCCAACTGACAGCGGATTCAGTGGATAAAGGCGACTATCGCCATTACATGCTCAAAGAAATCTATGAGCAGCCCTTTGCGATTGCGCAAACACTAGAAGGTCGATTTATTAATCATCGCCTAGAAGAAAGTGCTTTTGGGCACAATGCTTCTGAGGTATTTAATAATATTAAATCTGTACAAATTTTAGCCTGTGGTACGAGTTATCATGCAGGACTCGTTGCACGGTATTGGTTTGAAAAATTAGCGAGAGTTCCTTGTCAGATAGAAGTAGCCAGTGAGTTCCGCTATCGTCATCCAGTTTTACTGCCTGATACCCTGATTGTTACTATTTCTCAATCGGGTGAAACAGCTGATACCTTAGCAGCCTTACAAGAAGCTAAAAAGTTAGGTGCTAAATATTCCTTAGCTATTTGTAACGTGCCTGAAAGTTCACTGGTCAGAGAGTCTGATCTAGTTTTAATGACGCGCGCAGGCCCTGAGATTGGTGTGGCTTCAACTAAAGCCTTTACCACACAATTAGCCACCTTGATGCTATTAGTCATGGCTATCGGTAGGCGCTTTGAAATGACCGAACAAGTAGAGCAAAAAATTACTTCGGAATTATTTCGTTTGCCAGGCAATATTGAAAAAGTATTGCAATTGAATGAAGAAATTAAAGTCTTAGCAGAGCAGTTTTCTGAAAAACAACATGCTTTATTTTTGGGTAGAGGCTCTCATTATCCAATAGCGATGGAAGGGGCTTTGAAATTAAAAGAGATCTCATATATCCATGCCGAAGCTTACCCTGCGGGTGAATTAAAACATGGCCCCCTAGCCTTGATTGATGCCGATATGCCGGTTATTACGGTAGCACCTAATAATAGTTTGTTAGAGAAATTAAAATCTAATATTCAGGAAGTCAGTGCCAGAGGCGGACAGCTCATTGTCTTTATGGATGAAACTTTGGCGACAGAAAACGATGTTAATGTACAGATTGTAAAGATACCTCAAGTAGAAAATGAAATCTCACCCATTATCTACACCATACCGTTACAGCTATTGTCCTATCATGTCGCTGTGTTAAAAGGTACGGATGTTGATCAACCTAGAAATTTAGCAAAATCAGTGACAGTGGAGTAGTTTGACTATATTTATTTAGAGCAGGACGCTATAGTATTTTAGTGTCCTTCTCTTCACTAGCATACTTGATATGAACTCTATAATTATTAACGGCGTTAAGTAGTTTAGCATTGGGTTCTGGTGGATTTTCTAGCGCATCAAAAAAGGTCTGTGCATCATTTTTGCTTAAGCGTATCAATTTGTCTTTTTCAGTAATAAGTTCTGCTTTTTCAAGCGCCACCTGCACCAAGAACTGATAGAGTGTTGCTCCAGTTAGGTCAGCAGCAGTTATCAGGGTTTGTTTAATTTGTTTTGATACTCTGGCGCTAATACGTTCATTGCTTATAAAAATCATGATGATTCCTTGGTGGCGACATAATGACACCTTATATTAAGGGGGTCATTATGTCATGTTAATCGCTAGGCTTTTTGATG
>CAMDNJ010000053.1 GCA_945902915.1 Crenothrix polyspora
ATGGTGCCCAGGGGCGGAATCGAACCGTCGACACGAGGATTTTCAGTCCTCTGCTCTACCGACTGAGCTACCTGGGCCGCACTACATAAAGACAGCTATTAGACTCGATTAAGCCATCTGAGTCAATAAAATAAATATATCAATCACCGCTATACTAAATAGGGATTGTTTAAAAAAGTCAGGCCAAGGGCTGCCTTTTAATGGCTTATTACGGAACTAACCACGCTCTTTATTAGTTCAATTCGAACGGTTTCTCCGGCTTGCAAGCCACTACATTCGATAGGCAAAACGATATAGCAATTTGCTAAACTAGCTGCCTTAAGGATATTTGAGCCTTGCTGAGGCAATGCCGCGACTAATAATTCGCCGTTATCATCTTGGCTAAGTATTCCGCGTTGATATTCTTGACGTCCTGGTGCTTTTTTGAGTGCGGTGGTGCATTTAGCCAGTACTTGTAAGGGTTGTGACATCGGCACTCCTGAGAGTTGTTCAAGGGCAGGTGCTACGATATGTTGAAAGGTGACCACAACAGCGACAGGATTGCCGGGTAAGCCAAAAAAATGACAGTCCTTAATTTTACCGAAAGCCAAGGGCTTTCCAGGCTTTATAGCTATCTTCCAGAAGTCGACCTTGCCGCAACGGGCTAATACTTCTTTGATATAGTCCGCCTCACCGACTGAGGCGCCACCGGTACTTATAATTAGGTCATGATTTTTTGCGGCAGCAACTATACAGTCTTCTAATTGTTGTGGGTCGTCGGCTATAACACCTAAATCAGTGACTTGGTAGCAAGCATCGGTCAGTAGTCCAGTTAAGAGATAACGATTACTATCGTATATTTTTCCTGATTCTAAAGCTTGGCCTAGTGCTGTTAATTCGTTGCCGGTAGAAAAGAAGGCTATTTTTACCTTACGTTTGACGACCAAGCTATCAATACCGACCGAGGCGAGTAAGCCCAGATCAATAGCGCTTATTTTTTTAAAGGCGGCGCAGACTAAAGCGCCTTGGGTAATATCTTCACCAACGGCTCGAACATGTTCTTGGCCTTTGGTGTGTGCGGGTAAGGTAATAGAAGAGGCTTTAACTTGAACCTGTTCTTGCATGACTATAGAATCGGCCTCTGCGGGCATAACCGCACCTGTAAATATCCGAATACATTGGCCTGCTTTTAGTGGGCCTTGATAAGGTTGACCTGCCCATGATATTCCAACTTGCGTCAGGGTAATCACTTGCCCTAGAATTAAATCGGTACTAGAAAAAGCATAGCCATCCATAGCAGAGTTTCTATCAAACGGGCTATTGATAGCTGAATAGATGGGAACTGCAAGCACGCGACCTAGAGCATTTTTTAAAGTGACACTTTCAGTTTCGGTCACTGACTCTATGGCTGAGGCAATTCGCGCCAAGGCTGCTGTGATAGAACTCATTTGTTTTTTTTCTTGGGCACAGACATCTATCATTTCAACCTCAAAAACTGCTTTAAAATAAACGTGGCTATCATGTTTGGCTGATTAATATCTAATTGAGTGGGGCTGTTCGATGATATTAATGCTGTATCTGTGGCGATAGCGATAATGTTTGGATCGTTCGGATAGAGTAAGGGCTGGTTTAGAGTCGCTCGATGCAATTCGATTTTAGGGAAGGCTTCAGCTTTAAAGCCTTCGACCAGAATAAGATCAAGCTCTGATTGGTCGAATAGTTTCAGCTGATCGTCTAGCTTAGGTTCTTGTGCCCTAGGGAATTCAGTAATGATGGCGCGTCTATGTGAAGAAATTAACATAACAGGGGAGGCGCCCGCTTCACGTAAGCGAAAACTATCTTTGCCAGGTTGGTCTATTTGAAAGTTATGATGGCTATGCTTAATTAAAGCTATCCGTAAGCCTTGTTGCTTTAATAGTGGAATGATTTGCTCTAATAGCGTGGTTTTACCCGTGCCACTAAAAGCGGCAAAGCCTAGAATAGGGATAGAGGCGTGTTGCATCATGGGTTATTTATTAGCCTGTAGTCGTACGAGTGTGCATTCTAAGGTATTATTGATCTGGAATCATTAATCTTGGAGAAAACCTTGATTCGAATTTATTTAATGGTATTGCTGGCTATTATAGTTTTCTTTGGCATACGTTCCTTAAAGAAAAAATCGGCCTTAGAGATTTCGCGCTACCGAAACAGAGCCTTTTTAGTTTTAGCCGGCTTGTTGGTACTTTATTTAACGGCAACGGGTCGCTTAAATTGGTTATTTGCCCTTGTTAGTGTGGCGATTGCTTTTATGTTAAGGTTTTTGCCGGCCTTATTGCATTATGGCCCTCAAATACATCGGCTATGGCAAAACTTTTCTGGGAGCAAGCAGAATGCCTCACAAGCACAGCATGAAGCGAGCGCTAAAGGCAAGATGAGTGTTGAAGAAGCGTACCAGGTGTTAGGCTTAAAGCTTGGCGCCTCAGAAGCAGACATTATTAGCGCTCATCGCGCCTTAATTCAAAAGCTACACCCTGATCGTGGTGGTTCTGATTATTTAGCGGCGAAAATAAACTTAGCGAAAAAGATCTTATTGTCTAAATAATCTTTGCTGGCTCTAGTGGTTCTTTAGTGACTGTCATATGAAAGATGCCTGAAAAATTAACGTATTTATCATCTAAATTAGCATAAAATAAATTTAGTGTATTAGGTCAGTAGATTGTCTGGTATGATTGACACCCTAGTATGCTTTTTAAACAAATATTATCACCACTATCAATAAACCCAAAAAACTCAAGCATTCATAGTGTTAAATTGCTAGGACCTGCTTAAGAGCATAATTTTACTGTTTTATCTTATAGTCGTAATAAAGGCCGATACCTTAATGCTTGCGACTCACTTAAGGAGTTATTTTATGACCTCAGCGATGCTTAACCTTTCGCAGCCTGACTACAATGAAAGCCAAAATACATCAGATCTTAGGGATAAGGATGCTCAATCATCGACAAAGAAAACTATTAGGCTGGGTAGGTTATCGCATTGCAATACTCTCGATGCCAAACATTACTATTTAAAGGCTTTACGTCGATCTGCGTTACTTACCGAAGATGAGGAAAAAATCTATGGCAGTAGAGCGCTTAAAGGAGATGAAGTCGCTAGAAACATCATGATTGAAGGTAATTTACGCTTGGTTGTGAGTATTTCTAGGCGATACCTATGTCAGGGTTTGCCATTATTAGATTTAATTGCGGAAGGTAATATAGGCTTGATTCGTGCTGTTAAAACCTTTAATCCAGAGCTAGGTTATCGCTTTTCAACGTATGCGACCTGGTGGATTAAACGGATGATTGAGAAAGCCATTATAGGTCAAGCGCTGCCATTCCGTTTGCCGGAAGAAGTCTTTAGGGAGCTAAAGAAAACACTCAAAGTTAAACGGCATTTATCAAAAGAGCTACATTGTGAGCCTAGGGTTCAAGATATTGCCAGTTATATGAAGGTTCCGCTAGAGCAGGTCGAAAAGATGCTTAAGCTAGATGAGCCTATCATCTCTTTGGATAGATTAAAGCACTACAAAAAGGATAATTCAATAAGTGAGTCTTTGATTGATACGGCCCATAAGGCGCATGATGAGCAATTACATAATGACGGCGTCAATAAAAACCTTATATTTTGTCTTACTGAGTTACCTGACAGACAGCGTATAGTCATTTGCCGTCGTTATGGTTTGTGCGGTTATGAAGTGTCGACCTTGATGCAAATAAGTCAGGATTTTTTGATCAGTAGTGAGCGTGTTAGACAGATTCAAGGTTTTGCACTAAAAGCATTGAAACGTATGTTGTTGGCTAAGGGCTATTCTTTAGAGTTAGTTTTTAATTAACTCGAGCTATATCTTGGGCTATAGCTGTTTTGCAGATAGATATTAATAGCGGTGATTTCTAAGCGCTGACAAATTCAAACACAAGTTCTGGTTTTGATAATGATAAGTTCAACTAATAAACCCTTAATCGCGCATGTACTTTTTCGTCTAAGCACAGGCGGCTTAGAAAACGGCTTGGTCAATTTAATCAATACACTGCCGGATGGTAAATATCGACATGTGGTTGTTTGCATGACCCACTACACAGATTTTCGCAATAGAATTAATAGTGACGAAGTACAGGTTTATTGCCTGAACAAAAAGCCTGGCCAAGATCTCGCTGTTTATCTGCGCTTATGGCGGTTGTTACGAAAAATAAAGCCGGATATTTTGCATACCCGTAACTTATCTGCGCTGGAAGCTCAGTTGCCGGGGTTGCTGGCGGGCGTTAAATGTAGAATTCATGGTGAGCACGGTCGAGATATAGATGATGTAGATGGCACTAACTGGCGCTATGTATTGCTGCGGCGCTGCTTTCGACCGCTAGTACAGCGTTATATGCCTATGTCTAAAGATCTAGAAGACTGGTTGGTTAAGCAGATTAAAGTGCCAGTAGCAAAAATTAGCCAAGTTTATAACGGGGTCGATATTAAGCGATTTAAAGTCAATGAAGCTAAGCCCTTGTCGCTATTGCCGATGGAATTTCGAGCGCCAGAACGCTTATTGATAGGGACTGTCGGTAGGTTAGATCCAGTAAAAGATCAACTTACACTAGTGCAGGCCTTTATCTATCTGGTTAAAAATCATGCTGAGTTGAGTAGTAATGTCAGGCTAGTGATAGTAGGTGATGGTATGTTGTTGTCAGCACTGCAAACATTAGTTCGGGATGCTGATATAGAGCATTTGGTTTGGTTTGCTGGCGAAAGACATGATGTTGCTGATATCATGCAAACTTTGGATTTGTTTGTGCTACCGTCTATTAACGAAGGCATATCCAATACCATATTGGAAGCGATGGCTAGTGCTTTGCCTGTTATAGCAACAAAAGTTGGCGGTAATCCGGAGTTGGTGCTTGAAGGTGAAACTGGCTATTTGGTTCCGAAACAAGATCCGATCGCTATGGCCTCAGCATTTAAGCGTTATCTGCTTCAACCTGAACTTTTAACACTACAGGGTCAGGCAGGGCGTTCAAGGGTGGTATCAACCTTTAGTTTGAGTAGAATGATGGCCGATTATATGGCTATTTATGATAAGTTATTGGCAAAACGGCACGAGTTTTAAATTACGGTAATAATTATGACGATTAAAAAAACAGCTTTAAACAAAGATAAGCTTAATCAAATTGTGACGGATGCCCGTCGTAATCAGGAAATACGAGAGCAATCCTATCGAGGCCAGGCGCTAAAATTGTACCCATGGCTGTGTGGTCGCTGTGCGCGTGAGTTTACGCATACCAATTTAACCGAATTAACGGTACATCATAAAAATCATAACCATGATGATAATCCCACTGACGGCAGTAACTGGGAGTTATTATGTCTGTATTGTCATGATAATGAGCATTCGCGTTACGAAGAGACTCGTTTTGGCAGTACAAAAGCTTCAGTGTCGAATTCGCCAACGGCCAGTCACAATCCTTTTGCCGATTTGAAGAACTTATTGAATAGTAAGAAATAAGATTTAAGGCACAAGGCTAAAGGCTAAAGGCGCAAGGTACAAGGCTAAAACGCTTTTTTTACATCTGGCTTATAATATTGGGCCGATGCTAGACTTAACCTTTCGCCCTTTGTCTGCCTTTAGGCAAGTTGGTAGCCTTACATAGTATCAATGCCTCGATTGGCTAAAGCATCGGCGCGTTCATTGCCGACATCACCAGAATGGCCTTTTACCCATTTCCATTCAATGGTGTGTGCTGCGATGACGGCATCTAATCTGCGCCATAAATCTTCATTCTTAACCGGCGTTCTGGCCGCAGTTTTCCAGCCTCTTTTTTTCCAGTTAGGCATCCAGTCTGTAATACCTTTTAAAACATAACTAGAATCGCTGTTTAATTGTACTGAGCAAGGTTTAGTTAATGATTCTAAAGCTTGTATGGCAGCCATCAATTCCATGCGGTTATTAGTGGTCAGTTTTTCTGCGCCATAAAGCTCTTTGATATGACCTTTATAATTAAGCAATACTCCCCAGCCACCTACGCCTGGATTGCCACGGCAAGCGCCATCGGTATAAATAATAACAGTGTTAGTCATGTTTTTTAAGTGCTGAGGGATGTAGTGAATGAACTAAAGATAAGCGAGAACTTTCGTTTTTTACAGGCGTTAAGGGAATGATATTATAACGGCGTTTTATGGCTTTAATGGCATAAGCCGTAGAAAAAAAGCATTGGCTCCGAGTTGCAAGCCGACCTTGTCTGGATTTAATGCTATCTAAGTTAAATTCAGAAGAAACATTCACTTCAAAATTCAACAACTTTAACCAGTCCAATGTTCTAGCGCGTGATATAAAATGCCCACCCCAAGAATCTGCCATTTTTTTGTCCCACAAATATTGATATCTTACCCAAATACTCCAAGGGTTGAAGTTGATGATCACTAACAAACCTTCGGGCTTTAAAATGCGCTCAATTTCTCTCATGGTTTGAAAGCGATAGCTGTCGAATTCTAATAAATGAGGCACGATAATCATATCAATACTGTCGCTTTGTAGGGGTAGGCTAAAGGCTTTAGCTTGAATTTTTAAGGCGTCTTTGCTGCTGAGTGCCTTGGCATCTAAAACGATGTAGTTTTTGTATAAAGTGCAATCGATAAACTCATCTTCAAAGCCTAAGCCGCCAATTTGCAGAATAGTTTGTTGGCAACTAACCGTAATAGAGCGCCGTAAATATTCAATCTCTAGCTCTTTTAAAAGCTTACCTCGCGGTGTTTGATACCATGCAAATAAGAAATTACGTTTCATTACTACACTCACTTAGATGTCAAGTTAACGATTATTAAGAATAAATGGTATAATCCAGATCAATGTTAACAACTATACCCTCAGGCTTACAGATGATACGTGTTAATTTTAACAGGTCGATTAACTTTTTATTAATATCGATGGCGTTAATTATTACCGGCTGTTCTAATGCACCCAAAGAGTCATTAAGCTTAGATCAAGCAGACGCTAGCAAACAGACTGCAACTAGTGGTTATGATTATCAGTCTTCCAAGGCATTAAGCAAGCATAAATTCAAAACAGCCTTTACGCATCAAGGTACTGTTTGGGAGCGTTTGTTGTCCTTGTATTCATTGCCTGATATCAAGCATCCCCGTATTGATCGTGCTCTAGCTTGGTATTTGGAACATCCTGCCGCACTTGCCATACTACAGCAACGTGCCGAGCCTTATTTACATCATATACTGGATGAAGTAGAAGCCAATAACATACCCGGTGAATTGGCGTTACTGCCTGTGGTTGAAAGTGCTTTTGTAGCCAATGCTTATTCTAAAGCAGATGCGTCGGGGTTATGGCAGTTTGTACCCGCTACCGGTAAAGAGTTTGGCCTACAGCAAAATGATTGGTATGACGGGCGTCGAGATGTTTATGCTTCAACTAAAGCGGCGGCTGTTTATTTAAAACAACTCAATGATAACTTTGATGGCGACTGGTTGCTGGCATTGGCCTCCTATAACTGTGGTAAAGGTCGAGTTAGGAAATCCATAGAAAAAAATGAAGAGCTTAGTTTAGCCACTGATTTTTGGTCGCTTGATCTACCCGAAGAAACCGAAGACTATGTGCCGCGATTGTTAGCTATCGCTAAGATATTTGCTAATGCCGATGAATATAAAATTAATTTACAGCACATTCCTAACAGACCCTACTTTGAAGTCGTTGATATTAAATCACCCTTAGATTTGCATAAAGCCGCGCAACTTGCTAACACACCTTTACCTAAGTTTTTAAAGCTTAATCCTGGCTTTAATCGAGCGAGTACGGCTCCTCAGGGGCCACATCGTTTATTAGTACCTGTAGATCAAGTGCAAGCTTTTAAAGAAAATCTAGCGACATTGCCATTTTCGGAGCGAGTTGATTTAAAACAATATGATGATGAGCGAGTGGCCAGTAATCGAATACAAGAAAAACCCAACACTCAAAGTCAAAAAGAAGTCGTTAAACTACCTCTGCAATACACAGTTAAATCAGGTGATAATTTAGCTTCTATCGCCACTAAAAACCATACCACCCCTGCAAACCTAGTTTCAGCTAATCATTTAGGTAAATCTTCGATCCATGCCGGTATGAAATTATTGATGCCTGGACAAGCAATAATCCCCAATGTCGCCCTAGTGATGCCAGCTAAGACTAAGTTTGCCAGTGCTCAGAGCTATGCTGTTAAAAAAGGCGACACCTTTTATAATATTTCTCAACGTTTTGCTGTAGCGCCGCAAGAGTTGGCTAATTGGAATAATCTCACTTTAAAAGCGGCCTTAATACCTGGCCAGAAAATAACCATTAAAAGTGTTATTCCTCAGCTAGCTAGTGCGCTGCCTTCATTACACCTCATTAATTATAAAGTAGCTGAGGGTGATACCTTGATAAAAATAGCCAAAAAGTTTAATGTGCAGCTATCTGATTTGCAAAAAGCCAATGCCAGTAATTTAGTTAAAGGACTACATCCTGGTCTAAAACTTAAAGTGTTGGTGGATAGCAGTCAAACTTGACTACCAACTTAAGACGGTACAGTTTAGCTTAACCTTACACTTTTAGACAGGGCACTCCTAAGCGCAGACAAAGGGCGAAAGGCGAAGGGTTAAGCCTAGTATCTGTCACGCCCTAAGTTGCTAGCCTCCTAGGCTTAATCTTTCGCCCTGAGCCTTTTGTCTGCGCTGAAGTTGTCCCGCTTTAAGTTGTTAGCCCGAAAGATTAAGGGCTAAGCCTAGTTCTAGCCAAACTTAAGTTACTAGCCTTAATCTGCAAGTTAACGGTTATTTAAATAGCCCATTAATAAACGTCGATAGATGGTCTATTTCTTCAACACAAACAGCATGTTCCATCACATAGTCATGCCATTGAAGCGGATAACCTAGGTTTTTAAGTTGGGTCGCAACCGCTTTACCGGTTTCTATTTCAACAATGGTATCTAAGATGCCATGAGCCATAAATATCGGTATAGCACTGTTTTCTGGGCTATGTTCTGCACTTGAGTGTTTAAGAGTAGGTAAATAAGTTGAAAGCCCGATGATGCCCGCCAGTTTATGGGCATATCTTAAGCCAGTATGTAGGGCTATCACACCACCTTGAGAAAAGCCCGCCAGCAAGATATGCTCAGGGCGTATGCCTTTGCTAATCTCTTGTTCAATTAAGTCTTTTATACCGAGTTCTGATTGATAAATACCAGCTATATCCACTTGACGCTCTAAAGACATTTCCAAAATATCATACCAAGCGCGCATTTTTGCACCACCATTAATAGTGACTGCCTGAATTGGCGCATTAGGGAAAATGAAATGGATGTTAGCGGCGGCTTTTAAATGCAATTGCTCAGCTATTTTTTCAAAATCATGACCATCTGCACCTAAACCATGTAGCCATATGATGGAATACTGGTGAGTCCCAGTCGGCAGAATTTCTATCGTACTAAGTTGAGTGTGCATAATGGACTCCTTTAAAGTGTATAAAAGTGTAAAGTGATTATTTTGGCTGTTATGTTAACAGATACTGCTTTTAAGTGTCGGGTTACGCTACCACTAGTCGGCGCTACAGTAATTTTCTATCATCTACGCTCATTAGTCACCTTCTAGCCGTTATCAATACCCAGCTTTGGCTTCATTATGTAGTTAGAGGCAGTAAAACTGACACAACACGCACTCATTAGGCGCTGTTGTTTAACGAAAAAAGGCCGAGTTAATGAATATTAACTCGGCCTTAATCTTACATCTTTGCCAAGTAGGGGCAGGTCACGACCTGTTCCTACAGTGTTCATTTTAGCTAGCTTTAAGTTTTCTAGCCGCTAAAGGATGATCGGAGTAGGGGTCATGATATTCAATATCGAGAAACTTGCACTGTCCACCCTGTGCTTCATAGTTATGTTGGAAGTCATGAAAGAACTCCATCACAGTATGATCTAATAGATAAGCATTATTTAATTGGAATACAATCGTTTGACCTTTTAACACTTTAGCCAACTCAGTCTTTAAAGCCATAAAGTTAGAGAAGATAGCCGCCCCTTCAATAGTGACCTCGATAGTATTGGGGGTTTTTTGCTCGATAGTGTAACGTATCTTAAAGAGATTGTTGAGTTTAACGCCGCGAGCTAAGTGGATGACAAATTTAGTGAAGATACCGATGGTAACGCCCACTAATAAGTCAGTAGCCAGTACGCCAATAATAGTCACCATAAACATAAACAACTGTTCTTTGCCAACGCCCATCACCTTAGCGAATTCTTTAGGTGAAGCTAAACGATAGCCGGTAAATACTAGCAATGAAGCCAAAGCCGCCAAAGGAATGCTATGGATTAAGCGAGGAAACAACACCACGAATAACAGCAAGAAACAGCCATGAAAGAAATTAGCCCAAGCTGTTTTAGCGCCATTAGTAACATTAGCAGAGCTACGTACTATCTCTGCAATCATCGGTAAACCACCGATTAAACCAGCCGCCAAATTGCCGATGCCCACTGCGGTTAAGTCACGATCAAGATTAGAGTGGCGTTTGTAAGGATCTAACTTATCTACAGCCATAGCACTGAGTAAACTTTCTAAGCTACCCACTAAACTAATACTAAGCACCGCTTCCCAGAATTCTACCGTAGCGAACTTAGAAAAATCAGGAAAATAAAAGCTAGACACAAAGTTGTCAGAAATGGCCACCAAAAACCTAGGCCCTACGGTTTCTTCATGATGTTGTAAAAAACTAGCATCCGGTAGGAACAAATACATGTGCTCATGTTCCAGATCAAAATATCGCGCCAAAGTCATGCCTGATAACACCACAATCAGTGGCGCAGGAATCATCTTTAAGATAGGGTTTTTAAGCTTAGACCAAATAATTAGAATGATTAGGCCGGTAAAGCCAATAATGGCGATCTCATGATTCATATTCATCAAGCTGTGCGGCACTTGAGCAATGGTCGAAAACAGACTGCTGCCCTTTTCGGGGGCATTACCCAACATCACATGTACTTGTTTGGCCATGATAATAATACCGATGGCTGCTAACATGCCATGAATCACCGAGATAGGAAAAAATGAACTCAACCGGCCTGCTTTAAACAGCCCCATAAGGATTTGTATGACACTGGCGACCACAATAGCGGCTAAAGCATAGCGATAACCGCTCATGGCATCGCCGTCACCCAGTTCTTGCACGGCACCTAAAACCACCACAATTAAACCGGCGGCAGGGCCATTAATAGTCACAAATGAACCACTGATACGAGAAACAATAATGCCGCCAATTATAGCGGTAATGATGCCTGCTGAGGGCGGAAAGCCGGACGCCATCGATATGCCTAAGCACAGCGGTAAAGCGATTAAGAAAACTAGAAAGCCAGACAGTAAATCATTGCGCCAGTTTTGTTTTAAACCGGCAAGGCCAGTTTTGGGTGTCAGCATAGTTTCGATCATAATACATTCCATAGACTATTAAGGTAAGTTCAGTCTATTACCAAGCGATAAATGTGCCAACTAAGAGTTTTTTATAACGTTTCCAAGATCAATAGCTTATGGCGTTAAGATTAGCATTTGGCGGCGCTCGTTGTAGTGCAAATAAACCATATAATGGTTTTTTTGCACTACAACGCTGAGTTGGCGTTTAGGGTAGGGTCAGGGGCAGGGGCGCATGATGTCACTGCGATAAAGGCTCAGCTTATTTTTGCACATGCTTAAGCTTATTTCTTAAGATTGTCACTGATATCTGCTGGATAGCGCGATGGACGTTTTAATTTCTTTATTCTTGGGTTGCTCGCTTGAGATTTTAAAAATGCAGAATCTATGTCTTCAGTCTGGGTATCTAGTGTGTTGTTGTCTGTCTTAGGCTTAGTTGTGCGTGGTGCGACACTAGAGGCTTTTTTGGGTATGAGTAAATTGATGTCTAAACCTTTTAAGGTCTCCGTTACACTTTTACTGCTAGGGCTATTGATGTTCGTAGCACGCTTGGTGCTAACAAAACTCCTTACAATCCAAGCCAAGATAGTTAATAAGCTTGTTGCTATAAAAACAAGTAACCACGGATGATCCAGAATTTTTAATGGGCTGCTTGGGCTATTATTAGTGTCTGTGTTAGGTGCAGGCTCAGGGCTAGTCTTATCTTGTATAGGATTAGCTAAGGGTGGTATTGTTTCAGCTACTATTTTAGGCTCAAAAGATACGGACGGATTAAGGAGAGCTTGCGTTTGTAAGACCGCTAAGTCTTTTTGTATTTGCTCGACATGATGTTCTAGTTGTTCAACTTTAGCTTGTAATTGTTGCACATTGACATTGTTGACTATAGGCGCATTATTAAGGGGTTCAATTTTATTGGTAGTCAATATAGGTGCTGTATTCAAAATGGGCGCAATAGCTAGCGCTGCAACTTCTGCAGGTTTAGCTTCATTAAAGTCAGGAATATGTAGATATTCACCTACTTTCATGGCGCCATGAGCCCCATTATAGAAAGCATTAGGATTTTCATAGCGTAAAGCCGTCTGCACTTTTTTGGTTTTAAGGCCACGTAATTTAGCGATATGCTTAGCAATTTTTGCTAGAGTATCGTTTTTTTGAATCGGACCAAAGCTATGCTCGTTAGTTAATCTTTCAGCAATCGTAGCCAGAGGCATAGCGACGGGCTTGGGGCCAACATTAATGGCAACAGGTATTAACTGACTGGCTGCAATAGCCTGAGCGCTTACTTTATTTTCTAGGCTGTTTTTACTTAGGGTTATTTTGTAGCGCTGATAGCTAGGTCCTTTACGACTATTGACTTCGAGTATGAAGTCTAAAGTCGGAGTGTTAATAGGACTATCTGAGGTTATTTTAATGGCAGTGCCAATACGCTTAAATTGAATTTTATCCAGTAGCGTACGCCGACTTATTTTATGTTGTTCGAAGACGATAGGCGCCGCCATTTTGATGTTAATCTCGTGGGGTTTTTCATGCGCAGCCAGACTTATAGGTATGACGGCATCAAGCTTTTCATTAAGCGCCGAATTAACTTCCATATCAGCCATGGTAAATGAAAGCGCGATATTGGGGGTCAGTATAGAAACCAAGAGTAGACTTTTTATTAAGCGTTGGCTTTGCATAGGATGACCTTTAGGGGTTAGATATCAGTGTTGTTTACTGTGCAACTGAGATCGCTACTAAATAAGATGAGAACACGCTCTAGTTTTATCATGTTAGTGCATGATAAATCAAGAAGGCTTGCCTATTCATTACTCTTATTAGTCTCGACTATTAAAGTCTAGGGCAAGCATAAGGCTGTTGTCAGATATCTAAGCTAAGCTAAGCTAAGCTAAGCTAGCTTGGCTTAACAGCTTTATCGTTAAGCACAATATGGTGCGATTATGATGTTGACTTGCGAAAAGCCCACAGCCCAAGCTACGGCATTGACTGACTGATCCATAGTTCCATGGTTAAGAAAGCTTCTTCCCAATCCACGGGCTTATTAATAATGTCGTTCATGCCAGAATCAAAACAACGCTGTATATCGTATTCGTCTACATTGCCGGTCATGGCGATGACAGGTAAGCTGTTATAGCGAGGATTAGCTCGGATACGCTTTGTGGCTTCAAAACCATCCATGACCGGCATCTGACAATCCATAAGCACGAGCGCATAGTCATTAACCGCTAGCAAGGCCAAGGCCTCAACACCATTATTAGCCAGATCAACCAGCATACCCTCATGGCCCAAGATGTCAGGTAAAAACTCCTGTATCACTAGATTATCTTCCACGACTAAAACACGGGCATTGAGTAGAGCTGGATATTTAACGCTGTGCTTTAAAGACGGTTTCGCTAAAGTGCTTAGCACGGGACTAGGCGCAAGCGCCAAGCTAATAATAAAACTAAAACAACTGCCGAGCGCTTCTTGGCTTTCAACACTAATAACGCCGCCCATAGCCTGCACTAATTGTTTGCTAATAGCTAAGCCCAAACCCGTACCGCCATAAAGACGCGTAGTTGAATTATCGGCTTGATTGAAGGCTTCAAATAACTTATTTTTTTGGCTTAAGTCTAAACCGATGCCGGTATCCGTCACCGAAAACTTCAAGCGTGCCTGTTGCTCTTCAAGACTGAGTAACTGTACGTTTAGAGTAACGCTGCCGGTGTGGGTGAATTTTATGGCATTGCTGGTTAGATTCAGTAACACCTGTCCCAAACGTAAAGCATCACCCATAAACACAGCCGGCACTGAGGATTCAACCTCAAAGAGCAGTTTGATGTCTTTATCGGCCACTAAGGGTGTAGTGACTGTTTTTAATAAAGTGATAACGGCTTCCAGTTCAAAACGTTGTTGTTCTAACTCCACTTTACCGGCTTCAAGCTTAGAAAAATTAAGGATGTCATCTAAGATGCCTAACAACCACTTAGCCGAGCTATTAATCTTAGATAAGTAATTATGTTGCTGTGGGCTTAAATCGGTTTGCAAAGTTAAAAAAGCAATACTCATAATAGCATTGATGGGCGTGCGAATTTCATGGGACATATTAGACAAAAACTGACTCTTGGTTAGTACCGCTTGCTCGGCTTTTACGACCTCATTTTGTAGGTGCTCGGTACGCTCATTAACTTGCAAACTAACATGCTCTTGCATATTCTGAGTCTGATTAATCAGGGCTAGGTTTTTAAGCTTAGCATCATATTCTGCCGCTTCTTTATGTTTATTTAATAACCATTCTTGTTCTTTGAAGACGGTAATGTCGGTAT
The DNA here is from genome assembly GCA_945902915.1 of Crenothrix polyspora. Lineage (GTDB taxonomy): Bacteria > Pseudomonadota > Gammaproteobacteria > Methylococcales > Methylomonadaceae > Methylobacter_C. Next base: position 14,700 of record CAMDNJ010000053.1, read on the forward strand.
GAGTGCCGATCATACGTAGAGGCTGGTTATTTTGGTCACGACTAACTACCATGCCTCGACCTAGTATCCATTTATAACTATTATCCTTGCATTTTAAGCGATATTTCACCTTGTAAATGGGCAAACAGCCCTCAAGATAAGCCTGCATGGTGCCGGCCACCATGGTTTGGTCATCTGGATGTATACGCGTTTGCCATTCTTGGTTGCTTGGCAGAATATCCTGTTCTGAATAACCCAACATTGACTTCCAGCGCGTGGAATAAAGGGCGTGATCTGTTTCAATATTCCAATCCCAAACACCATCACTGGTGATCTCTAAGACAGATTGCCAGCGTAATTCGCTTTCGCGTAGTGCTCGTTCAGGCTTTTTACCTTCAGTGTTGTCACGCCATGCTACATGCAATAATAAATCATCATCTAGTTTGATGGCAGTTAAAGTGACTTCAACAGGCACTAGCACGCCATCATAACGTAGATGCTGCCAGTCAAAACGATGATGGCCTGAGTGCAGCGCTAAGGCATTTATGGCTTTGGATTGTTCTTCAGAATTGAGTCCGTCTGCTTGGAATTCAGGCGAAATGTCCCAAGGACTCTGATTAAGAAATGTTGCTTTATTCGGGTAAGCCAATAGCTTAAGCGCCGCTTCATTACAATTGATGAACTGATTGTCTTTGAATAGCAACACTGGATCGGCCATTTTTTCAAACAGCGTAAAGTAAGTGTTTAGCGGCAAACTAGGATGAGATGATGAGTTGTTCAAGGAAGTTGAGGTGTCGTGTATAGTCGTTTAAGGGGCTATAGCTTAATAAAGCTTAGGCTTAAGCCGATATTTATTATTTGAAACATTAATCTTTAGGCAAATTTTAGCATTAGAGCTGATGTTCTGTCTAAATTATAATAGTAAAACAGTACTCACTTAGCTAGGTCATAAACTAAGCATAGTGAGCAGAGCAGAGACATTTTGCCGACTATAACGCCCCTTTTGAAAAACTAGGTTAGAAAGGTAACAAAAGCTCGTTTTAGTGTGAGCCCCTAGCCTGTCAAGATGCGTCTTGACAGGCTAGGGGGCTGTCTTAACTCTTAGACTGTCATCCTGTAGCCGATTTTGATGCGCCTTGAAGGTCTTAGGGATGATTTGCGGCCTTGTAGGAACTATCGTTGAGCATTAAAGTGTTGATGTTGGCAGGGCCTATTGTCCTTGCAGCGTTTTCGATGATCCTTGCGGGAGGCGGGAGGCACACTAAGCGGTCTAAGGTGATCCATTAGCCGCTTAAGGCGCTGCATAATGGCTAACAGGATAGTGTTAAGGGCTACGGTGTGCCGCTTGCCGCGTTGCCGGTGGCTCTTATAGGGCTGAGTATGGAAGCTCTAGTGTTTAGTTTTCCTGCTCGATAGTTTAACGTTAATGCTTGACGGCTAAAGAGCATAGGTATCTACACAAATAAAAAAAGTAGCAGTCCCACGCAAAAACGATAACATTGTGGAGAAGATCGTAGGGGCGTATTGCATACGCCCTTATAAAATAAGCCCTATAACATTGGATTTTAAATAAATGGGCGTATGCAATACGCCCCTACGGTGTTTTTTTATCGTTTCCACGCCGA
>CAMDNJ010000054.1 GCA_945902915.1 Crenothrix polyspora
TGTACAACACGTTGTATTGCTGCTTCCTTATCTTGCTTTACTTGCGCCACCTTCTTTTTCGCAGCTTCAATAATCAAGTTTGTCTTTATAGCTCTAAAATCGGCAGTTATCTCAATAGATTTCTTTGCGTCCTTATATAGAGCCTGTTCTTCTTGTCCTAACAAGTCACAATCTAAGCAAGTGATTTTTATAGTCGTAGAGTTAGTAAGGTCAGTATTGATTATCGCAGTACTTAGGTTGATAAGCGCTTGATTGTTTAATGGTAACCTCTCATATGAGCCCATATAGACATCGAAGACATAGTCTTTATTAAACCCAGAAACCAGAAATCTTTGTGTACTTTCTATGTCTCTCCATTCCGATTTTCCTGTTCTAACCTTTTTTGTGGTGTCTGGTTCTTTACTAAGTAGTGTTTTATTAGTGCAGCCAAATGCAAAATCTGAGTAGTCCGGCTCCACAACCCAAACAAGACCAGCTAAAAAAATAGTGCCGAAAATAGCTCTATAAGGATGATCCTCATAATGAACCACCCTTATTAAATCAATTACCGGAGTTGAATATTCCTCAAAATAAGCTTTATTGACTAAGGATAGTGTCAACGTCATGTCACGCAATTTTACTGTTTCAATACCACTAAATACTTTCTTAGGCGTTAACTCATAAGAAATTTTTGTTTCTAATGTATCTATTTTTATATCTGTTGTCTTAATCTTAGTGAATGTCGAAGGAGTACGACATTTTTGACCATATACCAAATCACTTGTCTTGGTAGTAGCACAACCAACCAGTAACAACGTTAATAACACTAATAATGAAGCTCTAAATATAGTCATGTTTATTTTGATTTTTAAAGTGTAGTTGCCGCAAGTATGCGCTTATAGGTGATTACTTACACCTAATTTAATAAGGTTATATGTTTGCTTCAAGTTTAAGTATAAAGTTTAGTGCTTGCTCTATCGTATGAATTTTCTTATAGCCTGCAATGAGTTTAACACTTGCGTGCTGCTACCCTATCAAGCAACCAACTGTAAATAGCATCTCTTCAAAACCACGTAATTCTTAGGGAGAATTTGCCCCAGCAATCCGTAATGTCAATACTTTGAACCTATAATTCTCTAGAACATTCCTAAGCAGGGCTTTTAATATTTGATGATTTTTGATACATGTTAAATTGGTAACTTTGTATTTCGGAAACTCGCTACCACTTACGGAGTAAGTCAAGTTTCATAACCACGTTCTCATTTATTTTGTCTATGAGTTAATTCATCGACATATAGCCTGTAAATATCTTCCGCTATTTTTGTATATGTACTATTCCGCTTACCTTGCGCAGTAAAAGTAAAGGCATCTCGGATTACCTCACCATCTTGATTTTTCATAGCCCCACCTCTTTTTGCATTATTTAGTATTTTCTGTAATCGCAGCCATAATTCATCTTGCAATTCGATTTGTCTTATTGATTGAAGAATTTGACAAGCCATAACCACCCTTTCTCTAGCATCACCACCACCAGTAACTAATGCTTTAATGGCGTTATAAAGTCTTTCATTACCAATCATATTCACCATTTTTTGCATTCCCCTGCTCTTTAAATACTTATAAAACCGTCAACCAACAACATGAAGGGTGTCGGGCGATAGTCATATTTATTTGATTGCAATTAACGCCAATATAGTCTTTAACTTATTTTATTGCTTAATAATGAAATAATCTTAGTTAAAGCTAAGTTAATGTTTTATATAAAATATATGGATAGGAATTATAAGTTGGACAAAGTAAATACTATTAACTGGTTTTTTGGACGAGGCTTATCCATCGAATGTAATCTTACTTGGCCTGAGTAACTTTACTCTAACCCAATCATGAAGAATATTCATAGCTAAAGACAGTGTAATATTTACTGCCGCGCACCTTGTAAGGTAAGTGCGTTATATTTAATAGATACTATTTATTCTTATTTAAAATAAGGCGCTATAAAGATTTTAATGCCTGATAATACCGCTAATAGTTGTGCTGCCAGTTCATACAATGCATTCAACATGGCCGCCTGTAATTCCTGATCATCAGGATAATCATGTGAAAAGGTATTACGTGCTTCACGCATTAACAACCAATCATCTGCTGAAGCAATCGCACCTATTTTTTCGAGCCGATAAAGTTTATCTATGAATGCTTTCAGTTCACCGGGTTCTTTGGTTATTTCCAATACGGCCGGAAACAACTTTGCCCCCATTAAGTCCTGTAACTTAGCAAAGCGTGTGGAGAATTGATCCAGTATGGCAAGCTCGACGTCATTAATTTGCTTTAAAGTTTGTCCTGTAAAGGGAATATGTTTTTTCAGTTGAGTCATAGCCCAGTTCAAACGGTCGGCATGGCGGTCACAAATTTTAATGATTTCAACGGTGGTTTCTTTCATTGCAGTAACACCCCTGTTTGCTTGGCGATACGGTAAATAGGTAGGTCAACGTTACTATCGGCTCTATGCAAAACCACATCAATCTTTTGCTCGCCTATTTTTTTATGTAAATCTCTGAGAAATTGCAACTTGGCCGTGATTAAATCAGCAGGTTTTTGATTTTGCGGTTCAATATACAGATCAATGTCACCGCCCTTAGCCTGATCATCAACTCTTGAGCCAAATAACCAGACTTGCGCATCTGCGCCAAAATTACTTTTGGCAGTTTCGTAAATGCTTTGTCTTTGAAAATCTGTTAAACGCATCAAGTAGCCTATTGATGAAAAGTTAAGCGCATAATTGTACAAGGTAGTTCGTAGGTAGAGCGATAGCGAAATCCATCAGGCGGGTGAAACAACAAAAACCATGACATATTGCATCAATGCCATTAAGCCCCATAGTTTTAGCTTATTTACTACGCCGTCTTTGCTACCCTTAACTTTATGATAACAACCGTGAATTTTTACTATTGCGAAATATTAAAGGCTTTTCATTCGCTGCTAAGCTAGCGTGCGCTGCGGCATCTATAGCGTCCTGAATAACGCCATGATGAGGTGATTTGCTACAGACGGGATCGGCGTTGTACATATCGCCGGTTAATAAATAAGCTTGGCAATGACAGCCACCAAAATCTTTATCTTGCTCATCACAACTACGACACGGCTCTTTCATCCAGTCTTTGCCTCGAAAGAAATTAAAGGCTTTCGAGTCATGCCAGATTTCTTCGATGCTGTAATCATTCACATTGGGGCAATCTAAACCCGGTAAGTCACGAGCAGAATGACAAGGCAGAGCCACACCATCAGGGGCAATGGTCAGAAAAGTTGTGCCCCAGCCATTCATACAAGCTTTAGGTCTATCTTCATAAAAATCCGGCACCACATAATAGATTTTCATTTTACCTGCGACTTTTTCTTTATACGCTTGTGCGATAGCCTCAGCTGTTACAAATTGTTCCTGAGTAGGCAACAATAAATCGCGATTGGCATGAGCCCAACCATAATATTGCGTATTAGCGATCTCCAGATAATCAGCGCCTAGCTCTTCCGCCATGGCCAGAATTTCCGCCATCTGGTGAATATTCTCCCTATGAATCACCACGCACAATACCATGGGGTAACCATGTTTTTTAACCAAATGCGCTACGGCTTTTTTATGCTCAAAAGACGCGGTACCAGCAATATGATCGTTAAGCTCTTGGCTACTAGCCTGAATGCTGACTTGTATATGATCTAAGCCCGCCTCTTTCAACTGGATGATTTTTTCTTCGGTGAGCCCATAACCCGAGGTTATCAGGTTGGAGTAATAACCTAAGTCTCTTGCGTGCTTAACCAGCTCGGGTAAATCTTGACGGGTGAGCGGTTCACCGCCCGAAAAGCCTAATTGTACCGCACCCATTTTCCGTGCTTGAGTTAATACCCGCAGCCAATCTTCAGTGCTTAATTCAGCTTGATAGCGCGCATAATCAATGGGATTAGAGCAATAAGGGCACTGTAACGGGCAGGCGTAAGTCAGCTCTGCCAGTAACCAGCGCGGTGGCGTATTAGTTTTGATTGATCCAGCCATTTTGTATAGCGACCTCTAAGAAAGCGGTGACATCATTAGTAAGACCTGCGGTTGCAAATTTTTGCTCTAAGTCACTGACAATTTGAGCAACCGTGCGCGTGCCGTCACAAAGTTTGAGAATTTCTGCTGAACTTTGATTAAGCTCTACCATGCCTTCTGGATAAAGAATAACCTGCTTTTGCTGGGCTTCTTCCCATTGTAGGCGATGGCTGCGGGAAAAATGGATAGGCTGATCTAAATCTAAGTGCATATAGTTTGAGGGATTATTAAGCTGAATTATGTATAAAATTAAGGTGAACTCTTGCTGTAGCTTCGCCAATTAACAAGAATCTACTGTCATCATCGCAATAAGGATAAAAGCCAAAGAAAGTAGCATAGCGTTTCTAACACTGCATTCACGGCCAGCACTGACCATAGTTGAAATGATAGCAATACTAATTACCCTGAGTCCACACTTAACAGTAGTTTTGTTAAAGCAGATAGCCTTAATGAGGGTTTAGGCTACTGTTGATTCAAACTAATCTGCTAGCGATAGACCCTAATCTGCTCCGGATTAACAGTAGTCTGCTCCCGATAGTGACTGAGTTACTGTTGGTCATGCCTACTTTAGAGTAGATCAAAGCTACTCTACTATAAGTCAGATTAACTATGCTGATAGTGACGGTTACTACAGGCACTGCAGCTATGCGCCACCATCACTTTAGTCTACATCAACAGTAGCTTAGCTTTCATCTGCAACATAGTATAGACGCTACACAGCGATACCTTTATGATAGACGCCAAACTAGACTCTCTCCACTCTGGAGTCATTGCTATCGACAGCAGAATAAACCTAAAAACCTATGAAGTAGGATTACTCTACGGCAAAGTGCTTTGCCTTTATAACTATTCATGACAAAAAAACACTAACTTAACAATGTGTTAGAGTTAAGCAATGCTTAGCTGCTTGAAAACCACACAAAACACCCTTATATCAGTCCTAACTTATTATTTAACTAAAGGTGAATACCATGCGTATGGATAAATTAACTAGCAAGTTTCAATCAGCACTCGCTGATGCACAAAGCCTAGCACTAGGCAAAGACCACCAATTTATTGAACCTGCTCATTTAATGATCGCCTTACTTGACCAAGAAGGCGGCAGCATTAAGCCTTTATTAGCTCAAATGGGCCTTAATACCCAATTATTGCGCACCGAATTAACGCAAGAACTAGGGCGTATCGCCACGGTGAGCGGTTCAGGGGGTGATGTACAAATCTCTAATGAGTTAACTAGACTCCTTAATTTAACGGATAAATTAGCGCAAAAACGTCTGGATAAATTCATTTCTAGTGAATTATTTTTGCTAGCGGCTTGCGAAGAAAAAGGCTTTTTAAATACCTTGCTGAAAAAATCAGGCATTGATGCTAAAAAAGTTGAAGCCGCTATTGAACAAATGCGCGGCGGTGATTCCGTTGATAATGCCAATGCCGAAGATCAACGCCAAGCCCTCAATAAATACACCATCAACCTGACCGAACGCGCCGAACAAGGCAAACTAGACCCTGTTATTGGTCGTGATGATGAAATTCGTCGCACCATTCAAGTCTTACAACGCCGTACTAAAAATAATCCGGTATTAATCGGTGAGCCGGGCGTGGGTAAAACGGCCATAGTCGAAGGTTTAGCGCAACGCATTGTTAATGGTGAAGTGCCTGAAGGTATCAAAGGCAAACAAGTATTGTCCTTAGATATGGCGGCCTTAATCGCTGGTGCAAAATTTCGTGGTGAGTTTGAAGAACGCTTAAAAGCAGTGCTCAGTGATCTTGCCAAACAAGAAGGCCAAGTCATCTTGTTTATTGACGAACTGCATACTATGGTCGGTGCCGGCAAGGCCGAAGGCGCTATGGATGCCGGCAATATGTTAAAACCGGCGTTAGCGCGCGGTGAATTGCATTGCGTAGGTGCTACCACGCTGGATGAATACCGTAAATATGTCGAAAAAGATGCCGCCTTAGAGCGACGCTTTCAAAAAGTCTTAGTCGATGAACCCTCAGTTGAAGATACCGTCGCGATCTTACGGGGCTTAAAAGAAAAATATGAGGTGCATCATGGTGTCAGCATTACTGACCCCGCCATCATTGCTGCGGCAAACTTGTCGTATCGTTATATTGCTGATCGACAATTGCCAGACAAAGCCATCGACTTAATTGATGAAGCGGCCAGTCGTATTCGTATGGAAATCGACTCCAAACCAGAAGAAATGGATAAGCTTTATCGACGCTTGATTCAATTAAAAATTGAACAAGTCGCGTTAAAGAAAGAAAAAGATGCCGCCTCTAAAAAACGCCTAACAATACTGGAAGAAGAAATTGCTGAATTAGAAAAAGAATACTCTGATTTAGAAGAAATTTGGAAAGCAGAAAAAGCCTCACTACAAGGTTCGGCCTTAATCAAAGAAAAACTCGAACATGCACGTACTGACTTAGAAGCCGCCAGTCGTACTAATGATTTAGGCAAGATGTCTGAATTGCAATACGGCATTATTCCTGCCCTAGAAAAACAATTAGCACAGGCCGCCTCGGGTGAAGACCAAAAAATGACTTTATTACGCAATAAAGTCACCGAAGAAGAAATTGCCGAAGTAGTCTCTAAATGGACCGGTATTCCGGTATCAAAAATGATGGAAGGCGAGCGCGATAAATTGCTGCGTATGGAAGAGCATTTAAGTCAGCGCGTTATCGGTCAAGATGAAGCCCTTAAAGCCGTCAGCAATGCTATACGTCGCTCCAGAGCAGGGCTCTCTGATCCCCATCGCCCTAATGGTTCCTTTTTATTCTTAGGCCCTACAGGTGTAGGCAAAACAGAACTTTGTAAGGCTTTAGCAGAATTCATGTTTGATACACCTGATGCCATGGTGCGTATTGATATGTCCGAATTTATGGAGAAACATTCAGTGGCCCGTTTAATCGGCGCACCTCCAGGTTATGTCGGTTATGAAGAAGGGGGTTATTTAACAGAACTAGTCAGACGTAAACCTTATTCGGTCATTTTGATGGATGAAATTGAGAAAGCGCATCCTGATGTTTTTAATGTCTTGCTACAAGTCTTAGATGATGGTCGTTTGACTGATGGCCAAGGCCGCACCGTGGATTTTAGAAATACCGTGATCGTCATGACCTCAAACTTAGGTTCTGACCTTATTCAAGAACTGTCTGGAGAAACGCTTTATCCAGTCATGAAGGCTGCGGTTATGGAAAAAGTCAGTCAACATTTTCGACCTGAATTTATCAATCGTATCGATGAGTCTGTGGTGTTTCATCCTTTAGGTCGTGAACATATCAGAGCTATTTCTGCCATACAAATTGAATTCTTACGTCAGCGCTTACTCGATAGAGACATTGCTTTTGACATCACCGATGCCGCTTTAGATTTATTAGGTGAAGCAGGTTTTGATCCTGTTTATGGCGCAAGACCCATGAAACGCGCCATACAACAACAATTAGAAAACCCATTGGCACAAGAGATACTATCGGGTTATTTTGCCGCTGGCGATACCATTAAAGTTGATGCGAATGAAAAAGGCTTACAGTTTTCTAAGGCTTAAGCTCACCCTCAATAACATGTAGGCTCAGGTCGCGACCTGACCCTAGGCTGTTTCATAGATGGTTCCCTTGCTTTGGAGCAATCTGTATTAGAATAGTATCATTGCATTCATAGCTTTTGTCATAAAGAGGTAACAGTCTCTTTGTTACAATGGCTTTTTACTTTTTCATTAATCATTATGTCTAATTTTAATATTCTTGTCGTCGAAGATGAAGACGCTATCAGAGGCATGTTAATGATGATCCTCGAGCAGGCTGGCTTCATGCCTATTGCCGCCGCTGATGCGGAGGATGCTCAAAAAATACTCGATGACAAGCTCCCTGATTTAATTTTGCTAGACTGGATGTTGCCCGGCATGAGCGGTGCGGAATGGGCCAGACGCTTAAAAAAAGAATCTATGTATCAAGAAATACCTATTATTTTGTTAACGGCTAGAGGTGAAGAAGAAGATAAAGTCAGAGGCCTTGAAATCGGGGCAGATGATTACATGACTAAGCCCTTCTCACCTAAAGAACTAGTTGCCCGTATACGTGCAGTGTTACGTCGCAGTGGCAAAAGCCAAGGACAACCACAAATTGTCATGGGTGATTTAATTCTAGATACCGAGCAACACCGTCTCTCTATCAATGATCAACCTGTAGAAGTGAGTCCTACCGAATTTCGTTTAATGCACTTTTTTATGACACATCCTAATAAAGTCTACAGTCGCTCGCAATTACTAGATCAAGTCTGGGGACGTAGTGTTTATATTGAAGAACGTACGATTGATGTTCATATACGCCGCCTTCGAAAAATTCTCGAAGAATTTGGCCGTGAAGATGTTGTACAAACAGTGCGCGGTTTTGGTTATCGGTTCTCTTTAGCGGACTAAGTAACATGGGCATCTGGGCAAAAGAGATCAAAACTATATTTTTGTTTCTCTTTACGATCGTTATCGTTGGCAGTTTTACTGAGCTATTTTGGCCACTCATGTTTTTATTGCTGGTCGCAATTATTGCAAGACAAGTCGTACAAATCAGTCGATTTGAAGCTTGGATTAATCGAGGTGGCAGCAAAAAATATCCTATCTCTACCGGTATATGGGAAGATCTTTATTACCATGTTTACCGCATTAAAAAAAATGAGAAACGCCGTAAAAAGAAACTGAGCCTGATGATCGATCAGTTTCGTCAATCTACTGAAGCGCTGCCTGATGCCGCTGTGGTTCTAGGCATTAATAATGAAATTGATTGGTCCAATAAAGCCGCAAGAAAAGTCTTTGGCTTACAAGTTTCAGATAAAGGTCAACGCATTCCTAACCTGATTCGTCATCCTGGATTTATTCGTTATCTAAAATCTAACGATTATCAAACCTCGGTTACCATACCGTCTCCTGTCGATCATAGCATTATCTTAGAAGTGCGCATTGTGCCCTATGGTGCTGGCTTACGCCTATTACTAGCACAAGATATTACGCATTTAAAAAAAATGGAACGTACGCGTAAGGATTTTGTTGCCAATGTCTCACACGAACTTAGAACGCCCTTAACGGTTTTAAAAGGTTATTTAGAAACTCTGCAAGATTTAGATGATGGCCAGTCACTACTACTCACTAACTCATTTTTGCAAATGCAAGGTCAAACTGAGCGTATGCAACATCTAGTTGATGATTTATTATTGCTGACTCGCTTAGAAACTCAAAAGAAGAAAGTAGATTGCGTAGATATACCTGCACTATTAAGCCAGATCTGCAAAGAAGGCGATGACATAGAGAGCGATACTAGACGTATAGAATTAACCTTAGAATGCTCCGCGCATATTATGGGTGAAGAACAAGAGTTACGCAGCGCCTTCACTAATTTACTGGGTAATGCCCTCAAATATTCTCCCGAAAATTCCCTGGTAAAGCTACACTGGTATCAAGATGCTAATAGTGTTGTGCTAGCCATTACCGATAAGGGTGAAGGCATCACTAAAGCCGATATTCCACGCATTACCGAGCGTTTTTATCGCAGCGAAGTCAAGCGAGCTAAAAAAGTCAACGGTACGGGTTTAGGTTTAGCGATCGTTAAACACGTCTTAATGCGTCATGACGCCTATTTAAAGATTAAGAGTGAACTGGGTCAAGGCAGTTGTTTCAGTTGCCATTTTCCAATTAATCGTATTTGTGAAGAAACTAACGGAGTTTTACCTAAAGCTGGAGTGCAATAGCTTCAGCTATTGCCTATAAAACAGCTAAAGCTGTTTTACTCCAGTGGCTACAAGCCTTCCCAAGGTGTGTACAGCCCTTCAACATTAACGCCAAACATATCCAATACCCGACCCACCGTTTCGTTAACCATCGCTGTTAATGAGTCGGTTTTGCTATAAAAGGCTGGCATAGGCGGGAACATAATGCCGCCCATTTCTGTGACGCTGGCCATGTTTCTAATATGTATTAGATTCAACGGTGTTTCTCTGGGCATCATCACCAAGCGCCGACGTTCTTTTAAAACCACATCGGCAGAGCGTGAAATTAAATTATCACCAAAACCATGCGCCACAGCTGCTAGGGTTTTCATAGAACAGGGCGCAATAATCATACCCTCGGTTTTAAAGCCACCACTAGAAATACTGGCAGCAATATCATTAATGCCATGACAAACATCGGCCAGCGCCATTAACTCAGCACGCTTCATAGCCATTTCATGCTTTAAATTAACCACACCAGCAGAAGAAATGATTAAATGCGTTTCCCATTCGGGTTGCGCTTGTAATACTTGTAACATACGTACGCCATAAACAGCACCGGTCGCGCCTGTCATAGCAATAATTAAACGTTTTTTTGGTAGCATGAGTAAGAAAGAGTTAAAAGCTAAAAAATCTGTTGGCTAGCAACTTAAGCCGAGACAGCTTGAGCGCAGACGAAAGTCACAGGGCGAAAGATTAATCCTAAGAGGCTGGCAACTTAAGCCTAGGGATATACAAGGCTTAAACTTTCGCCCTTAACCTTTCGCCATTTGTCTGCGCTTAGGAGAGCCATGTCTAAAAGTGAACGGTTAAGCCAAACTGTCCAGTCTTAAGTTGGTAGCCAATCTGTTTAAAAAACTGGAGTGCCATCGTTACTGATGGCTTAAACAACGTCTAAGGCCGCTGTACTCCAGTAGGGTAAACTTTAAAGAAGTTTGCGTAGGTCGGGTTAGGCGCTAGCCGTAACCCGACACACTACGTCACAATGTCGGGTTACGCTGTCGCTAACCCGACCTACACCTTAACTCTATAAACTGGTCCGTTGCCGACACTAAAGCATCTATCATCTCCGCACCTTGAGCTATATGCCCAGCATTCGGCAATATCTGGTACTGTGCCTGCGGCATGGCTAGCTGTAGTCGCATACCGGCTTCTATGGGACAGACTAAATCCTGACGACCATGAATGATGATTGTTTCGATGGCTGATAATAGCACACAGTTTTCTAAAATCTGATTTTCTTTAATAAAGTAATGCTGCTGGGCATAATGTAATTCCATACGCGCTTGTTTAAGCATTTTTTCGGTGACATGCTCGTTTTGATTGCAAGCTTGATATGCATTACCTAAAGCAACTTGCGCGCCCCAAGCCATCCATTCTTTAGCGGCGCGTCTTTTCGCCAATTCATCTGCACCCCACAACGCATTATATATGGCTTGCGTGGGCTGAGCCCTGCCAGATTCAGGCAAACTATCGATCAGCTTTTGCCATTGTTCAGGATAAATACGATTAGCGCCGTCTTTAGCAAACCAATCTAAGTCCGCTTGTCTGGCCAAAAATACCGCTCGTAAGATTAAGCCAGCGACCTGCTCAGTATGCTGTTGCGCATAAAGCAAGGCTAAGGCTGCGCCCCATGAACCTCCGAACACTAACCATTGCTCGATAGCTAAGGTTTGCCTGATGTTTTCCATATCAGCGATTAAATCTTGAGTGGTATTGTGTTCCAGTTCACCAAAAGGCAAGGACTGGCCACAGCCTCGTTGATCAAAAAGAATAATCTGATAATGCTCAGGATTAAAAAAACGTCGATGATCGGGCTTAGTGCCAGAACAAGGACCACCATGTAAGAAGATAACGGGGAAACCCTCAGGATTACCACTGAGCTCGACATACACTTGATGCTGGCTACCGGTTTCTAAAAAGAAGTGATGATAAGGGTCTAGTTCAGGATATAAAGTTTTCATTATTTATTCGGATTAAGCGTTCTAATAACGGATGTGAGCTTGGAGTAAAACAGCTTCAGCTGTTTTAAAAGGCACTCGCTGAAGCTTTGCACTCCAAAGTATTTACCATTTTTCAATAGCGACGAATGCCGGTCGGGGTTTGCAACCCCGACCGAAACGTTTAGTTTTGTAGGGTGGATAAACGCTAGTGCATCCACCTCTTTGTCGTAACCGATGAATTAAACTCGACTGTGGCGCTCACAACGCATCCAGCTTAAGAATGTGCGGTGAATGCGCGTTGCTTATCCACCCTACAGAACTAAATAGTTTTTCTATATTTTGAAAAACCTGAGCTTGCTCTAGGGTATGTCCTTTTCGAATTTCTTCTTCACCCATAGCCAGCAACTTAAGCAAGCCTATGGTGTTTCTCATATTTTCGTAACGTTCGGTATCTTGCAATACCGCCTTGGACCTTCTATCCTGAGAAATGCTCATAACGATGTATATGCTCTTTTTATAGGGCTAAATGTGGCGTCATAGTAAGACCTTGCAAAGCATTCTGTAAAGTTAAAAGTATTTATTAATAACCCCCATGCCGGTAGGGGCTTGCAACCCCGACCGAAACGTTTAGATGCTTCGATAACTTCGAAAGGTGAGTAACGGGGTTATAAACCCCGTCACGCTTTGCTTTGCTATACAAACTGTAAAGTTAAATGTTTATTGATGACTAGAATTCACTTTATTTTAGGCAAAAAAAAGGGAGAGCTTTACGCCCTCCCTTCTTTACTAGTTTAAGTTTTTAAGTGTAATACTTAGAAACCAAAACCGACAGAACCGCCAGCGGTTAAGCCATTAACGTTAGTACCATCCAATGTACTAAACGCCATGTTGTAACGTACATCAGTACCTACATAAATACTTTTCCAGATATTGTAATCAAGACCCGCACCAAAATGCATAGCTGGCATTAATTCAGTAATCGCATTAGCTTGGCTAGGTGGGCTGATGACGTTTAAGGTAAAACCAGCTGGAATAATCCAAGGTCTCAGTTTGCTACCTTCAAAGAATTTGATCTTAGGTGCTGCGGTAATTCTGAACATGCTTTGGCTAGCAGATGTACCATTATAAGCAGTAGTATTCAAAAGTACATTGGTAAGGCCACTTGTGAATGTACCTAAATCAACATAATTTAGATCTAATTCGCCCAACAATTCAGTACCTTTCATCAAGCCAAACATATTATCAGTCAAGCTAAAGTCAATACCCGCACCGAAATTCCAACCATCTTTCTGACCTTGAGTGGTACCTGGAAGCTGGCCAACACCATTTACAGTATTAGTAGTAGCAACCAGAGAAGAATCATTACCCGCATAACCACCACGGAAATAAATCATATGGTTTTTAGCTTTGCTAGCATGCTTAGCTGAAGTCGCTTCAACAGTGGCTACTCTAGCATCTAAATCTTGAACTTTTTGTGCATCAACACTAGTTACTGGAGCAGTTGTGTGGACTTGGCCTCTTAACGCAGCTACTTCGTCTTGCATAGCACGTAATTGAGCTTCTAACATATCAATTTTGCTAGGAGCAGCATAAACTGCTTTTGCCGCCGCTTTATGCTTAGCAACTTTATGCTTAGCAGCTTTTGGTGCTGCAGTTGCAGCATCGTCAGCAACAACCGCAGTAGAAACTAAGGCACCTGCCATAGTTAATGTGGCTAGGGCGATACCTAGGCTTAATTTATTTTTATTATTTGTCATGTGTTCCCCTCGTAAGGCTTATGTTACAAAAAATTTGTTTAAATACAACAAATCCGATTTCACGCAAAAGATAATAGCAGTAAAGATTCTCCCTTACAAGCATTTATGTCATTTTTACATAAAAAAATAAGCCATATATATCAACAAGTAAGCAGCTTTAATTGATTATCTAATAAAATATTATCGCCCTTGTAAGCCAAAAACAACAATATTTATATAATAATCTTATTTACAACGGCCACTAAAGTAGCGCCAGTGCCTAAAGAAGCATAAAGACGAAAGGGAACTATTTCGGAGTATACTTTGCCACAATGACCCTATAAACAACCTTAATTAGACTCTAAGCATTCACAATTGCGAATTCTTAATTAATCAAAAAAAGCCTCTTCTTACTAATTCATGACTCACACTACAGATATTACCTTGATCGGAGGCGGCGTTATCGGACTACTGACAGCCCGAGCCTTTGTTAATGCCGGCGCTAGCGTAACAATTATTGATAAAGCCCTGTTAGGACAAGAATCTTCTTGGGCAGGTGGTGGTATTTTATTGCCGCTTTATCCGTGGCGCCAAGCCGATGCCATTAGTCAGTTAGCCCTACACAGTCTGTCTTTATATCCAAGCCTAGCGACACAATTATTCGCGGATACCCATAAAGACCCCGAATGGACGCCCTGTGGTTTATTAATTACTAAAAACCCAGATATCACCGAAGCTATCACTTGGTGCCAGCAGCATGGCATTCGCTTTCAAGCAGCTGAAGACGCTTTATTTAATAACTTAGTGACGAAAGCTGTGCAACCCTTATGGTTACCCGATATTGCTCAAGCCCGTAATCCTCGCTTAGTTAAATCTTTAAAACAAGATTTGCTTAACAAGGGCGTTACCCTCATTGAATACTGTGAGCTAAGCGCTATCAGGCAAGTACAAAACACCATTACTCACATCGAAACCAGCACTGGTGATTATCCTGTTAAGGAACTCATTATTTCTGCGGGCGCTTGGACTGGACAATTATTTCAAAAGCTTTTTAACGGCTTGATAGCCTCGCCTACTATTGCTCCCGTTAAAGGCCAAATGCTATTATTTGATGCACCAGTTGGCTTGCTGCCCAGCATGGTCTTGGATGGCGACCACTACTTAATTCCTAGGCGTGATGGGAAAATCTTAGCCGGCAGTACTGTAGAACACGATGGTTTTAATAAACATACTACCGAAACGGCAAAAAACGATTTAACCGACTTTGCCTTAAGCTTATTGCCTGCCCTTAAACACGCGCCACTACTCCATCATTGGGCCGGCTTAAGACCCGGCACTGAATTAGGTATACCTTATATAGACCGACATCCAGACATTAGCAATTTAAGCATTAATGCCGGCCACTTTAGAAATGGCTTAGTCATGGGCCCTGCCTCTGCAGAACTGATGGTTGATTTGCTGTTAAATCGACCGACCAGCGTAGCCCCAGAACCTTATCGACTGGGTCGATAGCTTGCACTCCAGATATCATCTTAATCTTACTTAAACCTACGCTATGAACACTTATCCTTTATTACGCCCACTATTATTTAGCCTTGATCCTGAAATAGCGCATGACGTTACCCTTAAGCTATTAAAGGCAGCTCATGTTTCTGGATTGGGAAAGCTCATGCTTGCTGATATTCATGACAAACCCGTTACGGTTATGGGGCTACACTTTAAAAACCCTGTCGGTCTTGCAGCAGGCATGGATAAAAATGGCGATTATATAGAGGCGCTATCGGCCTTAGGTTTTGGCTTTGTTGAAATAGGTACGGTGACACCACGACCACAACCCGGCAATCCTAAGCCGCGCTTATTTAGATTGCCTGAACATCAGGCTATTATTAATCGCATGGGTTTTAATAATCTAGGTTTAGATCATTTATTAAACCAAGTTAAACATAGCCACTACAGCGGTATTTTAGGTATTAATATCGGTAAGAATTTTGATACGCCGATAGAGCAGGCGGTCGATGACTATTTAATCGGCTTGCGTAAAGCCTATACTTTGGCTAGTTATATCACCTTGAATGTTTCATCACCCAACACCAAAAACTTGCGACAATTACAACAAGGTGATGAGTTAAAAGCTCTAATCAGTACCTTAAAAGAAGAGCAGCTTAAACTGGAACAAGAGCATGGCTTTTATGTGCCTTTAGCACTAAAAATCGCACCTGATCTAAACGATGAGGAAATCAGTCATATAGGCCGATTACTGTTGGAGTTTTCTATAGATGGCGTTATTGCCACTAATACCACCATCACTAGAGACACGATAGCTGGCCACCCTTTTGCCCATGAAGCCGGTGGCTTAAGTGGTGCGCCGGTTAAAGAGGCAGCAACCCGAGTGGTGCGTGGTTTAGCGGCTGAATGTCAGGGCAAAGTTCCGATTATTGCGGCCGGAGGTATTTTAAGTGCCGAAGATGCTCAAGAAAAATTAGCGGCCGGCGCAAGCTTAGTACAAGTTTATAGCGGCTTGATTTATAAAGGCCCGCAGTTAATTGCGGATATTGTTAATGCCTTATAAAGCGAGTTATTGAGACCAGTAGGTCGGGTTAGCGACAGCGTAACCCGACACAA
>CAMDNJ010000055.1 GCA_945902915.1 Crenothrix polyspora
CTCAAGAAGATCTTAGCTATCACAAGCAACAAGAGTTTGTCACTAAAGTACAATTTACTGAAAACTCTTACCGAATAATTGAGTCGTCTTACAATGGTAATACCGATATTGCCAATGGTTACTATTTAAGCAACCATGAACCAACACCCGTTAATTATAAGTGTAATGATTAACGGGTGAGGAAAACTAAAGCATTTGCTTTCAATGTTACAGAGGATTTTTCTCGCCTTCTATAGCCTCAACCAATTGATTTGCAGGCAAATAGCCTGGCAGAATCTTTCCACTTTCTGTCACTATCATGGGCGTTCCTTTTACGTCAAATTCTTCTGCCAATTTCATATGTTTATCAACGGGGTTATCACACGTTTTAGCAGGAAAACTCTTATCTTTTTTAGCCGTAGTTAGTGCTGCATTGCGATCATCTGTACACCATACCGATACAGCTTTATTGTATGATTCAGAACCCTTGCCTGCCCTAGGGAAAAACAAATATTGAATGGTAATGCCCTGAGCTAAATATTGATCTAACTCTGAATGTAATTTACGACAATACCCACAATCTATATCCGTAAAGATAGTGACTGTATATTTAGGAATTTTAGCTTTAAAAATAATCATATTTTCTTTGCCCATCTTTTCAATGGCCAATTTATGTGTACCGTTCAACTTTTCTTCTGTTAAATCTTTGCGGGCCGCTATATCAAATAAACGCCCTTGTATTATCAAATACTTTCCATCTTCAGAAACATAATAAATATTAGCG
The DNA here is from genome assembly GCA_945902915.1 of Crenothrix polyspora. GTDB lineage: Bacteria > Pseudomonadota > Gammaproteobacteria > Methylococcales > Methylomonadaceae > Methylobacter_C. Next base: position 764 of record CAMDNJ010000055.1, read on the forward strand.
CCTGCTTCCGCCTCATAAAGCCCTTTAATAACAGAAGGCTTAATAGAATCAACTGTCGAGGCAGGCATAGCTAAACTCAATGCTTTTCTAATCGCTGCTTCATCAGCATTAGCTGTTACACACGTTAAACCAAATAACATTAACGCACTAAATCTAATAACTTTTATCATTTTTTTCTCGTGTTTTTTAAATAAGGAAGAAGGCGTACTAAAAGAAAATCCAAATCTTGCAGCAGTTAATTAATAGAGTCTATTCTTTATATTACTAAGGTAGCTTATCACTAAAGAAATAATCGTTGAACGTCAAGAAACATAGCTAATGTCATTAAGGACAATAACATAGTCATGCCAATTTTTTGGAAGAAAGCTTGTACCTTCTCTGATACGGGGCGACCTCTCACTGCTTCCAAAGCAAAAAACAGCAAATAACCGCCATCCAAAACAGGAACAGGTAATAAGTTTAAAACACCCAAACTAACACTCACTAAGCCCATAAACTTTATAAAATGCACTAAACCCATCGTTGCTGATTGGCCAGCATATTGCGCAATACTAATTGGTCCACTCAGATTTTCTACTGAAGCACTACCTACAAACATTCTACCCATCATTTTTAATGTCGTAGTCGCATAACTCCAAGTCATTTCTAATGCTACAGGTATTGCCTCCATAGGTGAAAGCGCATATTCTACTGAAACAGATTTAATTAAGGCATCAGGAACCATAACAGAAGCTCCAATTTTTCCTACCTTTTTCTGCTCTGTGATGACTTCTTTAGGAGTGATAATTATAGGTAACTGCACGCCATCGCGCTCAATGATTAATTTAATAGCTACATTAGGATTTATTTTTACCGTATCAACCCATTGCAGCCAATCTTCCATGATCGCACCATCGGCACTAATAATTAAATCCCCTGCTTGTAAACCAGACGCTAAAGCTGAACTATCAGGCAAGACCTTACCTACGATCGGCTTTAATTTAGGCGTCCAAGGCTTAAAACCTAAACGTTCATACAATACTTCAGGTTTTTGAGCATCGCTTGCAGCAACCGTTAACAATCTAACACTTTCTTGATCATCAATGGTTTTTACAGCCACTTTAATAGATTCCTCACCTTCTAGTGCCGCCGCAAAAATGGAACTCATGGCCGCTGTCCAAGTAGGCGTCAACTTACCATTAACTGAAAGAATTTGATCACCTTCAGCAAATCCTGCCGCAGACACTAATGTTGACGGGGCGACTGAACCAAGTATCGGTTTTATACCCGTTTCACCAATAACCAATACACTCCAAAATAAAGCAATAGCCAGTATCAGATTAAATAGTGGACCAGCAGCGACTATTGCGATTCTAGCCCAAACTGATTTGCGATTAAAAGCATAGGGTAAATCAGCGTCACTGACCTCACCTTCTCGTTCATCAACCATTTTGACATAGCCACCTAAGGGTATAGCTGATAATACATACTCTGTTGTATTAGGATTCTTTTGATAAGACCAAAGTACTTTACCGAAGCCTATAGAAAATCGTAAGACTTTTACGCCTACTTTACGTGCCACCCAAAAATGCCCAAACTCATGGATTGAAACCAAGACACCAATAGCTATTGCGAAATAAAATAGAGTATGCAATAAGTCCATTATTGGCTTAGCTCGACAATAATTGCTTGTGCGACGACTCTAGCTTGTTGATCTATCTCTAAAATAATTTCTAAGGTAGAGGCAGGCTTTACAACAAACTTTTCCATACTGCGTTCAATAATGACCGGAATATCTGTAAAACGAATCCGCTCATTTAGAAAAGCTTCTACTGCGATTTCATTAGCCGCGTTTAATACCGTGGGCATAATGCCGCCACTATTAATCGCCTGATAAGCAAGACCCAAACAAGGAAATCGCTCTAAATCAGCCTCTTGAAAATCCATGCGGCGAACATCAAAAATATTCAAAGGCTCAACACCTGAATCAAAGCGGTCAGGCCAAGCCATTGAATAAGCAATAGGGATGCGCATATCTGGATTACCCATCTGAGCCAGCACCGTGCCATCGACATAATCAACCATCGAATGAATCACGCTTTGAGGATGAATAACCACTTGTATTTGTTCCGGCGTCATCGCAAATAAAATACAAGCTTCGATCATTTCTAAGCCTTTATTCATCATGGTTGCTGAATCGACCGAAATTTTCCTACCCATATCCCAATTTGGGTGAGCAACGGCTTGTGCTGGCGTAACATCAGCTAGCTTTTCTAGGGGCATTTCACGAAATGGTCCACCTGAAGCCGTTAATAAAATACGTCTAGCTTGCTTTGCTTGCATACCTGATTGATAACCAGCAGGCATACATTGAAAAATGGCATTATGCTCACTATCTATAGGCAGTAATTGCGCACCCGATTTTGCAACAGCTTCCATAAAAATAGCGCCAGACATCACTAAGGCTTCTTTATTCGCCAATAAAATAATTTTTCCAGCTTTGGCAGCGGCTAAGCTTGGTAACAGACCTGCAGCCCCCACAATCGCAGCCATAACTGAATGAACATTATCTAAAGCTGCCACCACTTCCAATGATTTAGCACCCGACAATACCTTAATGTCAGAAATCGATGTTTGCTGAAGCTTATCTGCAAATAGTTGCGCCTTTGCTTCATCAACTACCACCACTACTTCTGGATGATGTATTAAACACTGTTCAAAAAGCAATTCTATATTATGATTAGCCGTTAAGGCGACTACCTTATAAAGATGATTATGCCTTGCAGCCACATCTAAAGTGCTAACACCGATGGAACCGGTTGCTCCAAGTATACAGAGCCCCTTCATTCAACTAACCTATAAATGAAGTAGATACAACCGTAGAAAAATGGAGCTGCCGCTAGTAGACTATCAATTCTATCCAACACACCACCATGCCCCGGCAGTAAAGAACCACTATCTTTTACGCCACGCTGACGCTTGACCACGCTAATAAACAAATCACCGTAGATTGATACCAGCACGGTTAGCACAGAGATTAAAATGAAGTCAGAAGCAATCAGTGGGTTAAAGCCATACTGAAGATTGTATAAATTTAAACATACCGCACAAACTAAACCGGAAACCAAAGCACCATACATACCTGCAACTGTCTTTCCTGGACTAATCTCTGGTGCTAATTTGCTTACACCCCATTTCCTTCCAGAAAAATAAGCCGCTATATCGGCTACCCATATCAGGATAAAGAAATACATAGTCATCTCTGGACCATAAAATGCTTTTAAGCGAGATAAAAACATCCAGGCCGATATTAATACAAACCAAGCTATGAATAATTTATATCGAGTTTTCAATTGAATATTAATGACGCCCGTAGGTGCATTTCTGATTAAAATCATCATCACTACCCAGAATATGACTGGAGGTATCACCAACCACTCTAAAGCGCCAGAGTAATCTCTAATGTCTGGCCAATCAACAAGCTGAGCCACCAACTCTAATATTTGCGTCCAAAAATGTATACCAAACATTGGTAAAATAAGGGCCACTAAAAAACTGACCCGAATAAATACCGAGTTTACGTTGGCCAGATAACTCCATTCCCATGCCGCGACAAGAATGACTAAACCTATCGCCAATGAGAAATATTCGATTGGCAACAAAAAGACTGCCATAGCAATCAGTGTAGCAAGGATGGATGCTGTTATAATTCGCTTCGTTAACATTGTTTAGGCTATTTGGATAAAGGTTATAGAGTGACGGATTGATTAAGAACTTGTTCACTGGTATGACCAAAGCGGCGTTGCCGACTTCTAAAGCTCTTGATTGCGTCTTCAAGGGAGTTCTGGTCAAAATCTGGCCAGAGTGTTGCTGTAAAATATAATTCTGCATAGGCCAGCTGCCATAACATAAAATTGCTAACACGCTGTTCACCACCTGTTCTAATAAACAGATCAGGATCAGGGAGGCCATATGTTGATAAATACTGATTAATTAACTGCTCGTTAATGTCTTCAGCCTTCAGCTCACCTATAACCATTTTTTTCTGCACTTGCAAAAAGGCCTGACACATATCCCAGTGACCACCGTAATTTGCCGCTATGACCAAAGTTAAAGCCTTATTATTCTTAGTTTGCGCTTCACCTTCGGCCATTTTATGCTGCAATTTATCTGAGAATGCCGATCTATCACCAATAAACAGTAAACGGATATTATTACGATCTAATTTATTGATTTCTCTTTGCAATGTTGCCATAAACAAGGACATTAACAAAGAGACTTCCGCTTCAGGCCTACGCCAATTTTCGCTACTAAAAGCAAATAAAGTTAAGACCTCAATATGATGGCTAGCGCAATATTCTACAATTTTTCGTACTGCTTTAACCCCAGCCTGATGACCAACCGCTCTTGGCATAAATCGTTTTTGCGCCCATCGACCATTGCCATCCATGATAATGGCAATATGACGAGGATTTTTATGCTCTGAATCTACAGCAGTTAAATCATCTTTAGCCATGATTATCTCTGTTATATTGACAAGAGATCAGCTTCTTTTACTTCCAGTATTTTTTCTATATCCTTAATATACTGATCCGTTAATTTCTGTATTTTTTCTTCAGCGCCACGAGCCTCATCTTCAGAAATCATTTTTTCTTTTAATGCGTCTTTTATTTCTGAATTAGCGTCCCGACGAATATTTCTAACCGCAACCCGACCATTTTCAGCTTCATGCTTAACGACTTTAACTAAGTTGCGTCTTCGCTCTTCTGTTAGTGCAGGCAAAGGAATACGAATAGTCATGCCATTAGTCGCAGGATTCAATCCCAAATCTGACTTCATTATGGCTTTTTCTATGGCTTGTACCATGCCTTTTTCCCAAGGCGTAATCGTTAGGGTACGCGCGTCTTCTACAGCTATATTGGCAACCTGCGATAAAGCCGATTCAGTTCCGTAATAAGAAACCATAATTTGCTCTAGCAAACTAGGATGAGCCCTACCAGTTCTTATTTTTGAGAACTCATGCTTTACAGCATCGATACTCTTGCCCATACGGGTTGCTGCATCTTGTTGAATGTCATTAATCATCAATCTGTTCCTCTTTCAATTAGCGAGCCTATTTCAGCTCCCATCATTAATTTCATGACAGCACCCTGCTCAAAAATATTCATCACACGCATCGGGACGTTATTATCACGACATAATACCAATGCTGTGGTATCCATAACATTAAGGCGCTGATCCAGCGCTTCATCATAAGTTAATCGTGGATAAAATACGGCGTTTTTATCTTTCTCAGGATCAGCCGAATAAACACCTTTAACTTTAGTGGCTTTAATCATTAAATCCGCATTGATTTCAATAGCCCTAAGGCTGGCTGCTGAATCAGTGGTGAAAAAAGGATTGCCTGTACCGGCGGCAAATATAACAACTCGACCTTTTTCTAAATGCCTAACAGCTCTTCGACAGATATAATCTTCACAAACTTGATTAATTTTAAGTGCAGACATAACTCGCACTTGCTGGCCCTGCGCCTCCAAAGCATCTTGCATAGCCAAAGCATTAATAACCGTAGCTAACATACCCATTTGGTCGCCGGTGACTCTATTCAATCCTTCAGCTGCTTTTTCTGCTCCGCGTAAGATATTACCCCCACCGATTACTAAACCGACCTGTATTCCGATATCACATAATTCTTTAATTTCAGTGGCAAGACGCTTAACAATATCAGCATCAATACTAGCTCCCGCCTCACCCACTAAGGCTTCACCGCTTAACTTAAGCAAAATTCTTTGGCAAATTGGTTTAGTCATAATATTTTTGGGGTCAGTTATTAAATTGGGTCAAGCCGTAACTTAACCCAATAGCGATATACTCATAAAAAGGTAAACTTAAAGCCACCTCCTTAATGAACCGTCTTAATTACCTCTAACTTGCGCCATTACTTCTTCGGCAAAGTTTTCTTCTTTTTTCTCTATGCCTTCACCGACTTCAAAACGCATGAAACGAAGCGCATTATTACCTTTTGATGCCACTAATTGAGCGATAGTCATTTTATCATCTTTAATAAAAGGTTGACCTAACAAGGTCACTTCTGCCAGGAATTTACTAACCCGTCCGCTAACCATTTTTTCGACTATATCTGCTGGCTTACCTTTGATTTTTTCTTCTTGCTGCGCCAAGAAAATTTCTTTTTCTTTAGCAATAGTGTCAGCTGGAACTTGATCTTCAGACACACAAACAGGCTTACTAGCGGCTATGTGCATAGCAATATCTTTACCTAATTCTTGATCTGGTGTTGCAAGTTCAACAATAACGCCGATTTTACTGCCATGTAAATAACAGGCGGTACCGCCTTCAGTTGTTTTAAATCTATCAAAACGTCTAACCGTGATGTTTTCACCTAACTTTGAAATCAAGCCGCGACGCATTTCATCAACACTGATACCATCTTCCAATGGCATAGCTAATAACTGCTCTTCGGTTTCAATATTATCCGCGTTCAATAAAGCAATCGTTACGCTATTAACAAAACCAATAAAATCATCTGCTTTAGCAACAAAATCTGTTTCGCAGTTAATATCAACTATAGCGACAGCCTTGCCATCATCACTTACCTTAACGCCAATAATACCTTCGGCGGCAATACGACCAGATTTTTTATCAGCCTTGGCTAAACCAGATTTGCGCATATTTTCAATGGCTAACTCCATGTCGCCTTCAGCTTCAACTAAAGCTCTTTTACATTCCATCATACCGGAGGCCGTTCTTTCACGTAACTCCTTTACCATTGCTGCATTAATATTAATACTCATTCTTGTGTTTCCTTAAATTATGTCGTCACTGTAAAAACGCCCCTATAAGGGGGCGCTTTTGGGCTTAATTTTAATCATTAACCACGCAGGTATATACACCTGCGGGCAAAAACAGAATTATTCTGCCGCTGCCGCTTCTTCAACAAAATCATCAGCCTTTGCTGACATGCCTAAACTTGCTGATCTTGCATCTAGTACACCCGCACAAACGGTTTCACAATACAATTTAACAGCACGAATTGAATCGTCATTACCTGGTATGACATAATCGATTTTTTCAGGTGAGTTGTTAGAGTCAACAATACCGACAACAGGAATACCTAATTTTTGAGCTTCGCTAATAGCGTTCTTTTCATAGCCTACATCTAATACGAAAATAACATCAGGAACGCCTTTCATATCCTTGATACCGCCTAGACTCCGTTCTAGTTTTTCTAGTTCACGCTCCATACCTAACGCTTCTTTCTTACCAAAACGTTGATAAAGCGTACCATCAGCTTTCATGGCTTCTAATTCTTTAAGACGGTTAATTGATTTCTTAATCGTTTTAAAGTTGGTCATCATGCCGCCTAACCAGCGATGATTAACATAAGGCATACCACAAAGAGTCGCTTGTTCAGCAACCACTTTACGGGCTGATTTTTTAGTACCAACAAACAAGATAGTACCTTTGTTTGCAGCCATCTGACTCAGATAATTCATAGCGTCATTAAATAATGGAAGCGTTTTTTCCAAATCGATGATATGGATTTTGTTACGAGCGCCGAATAAATAAGGTGCCATTTTCGGATTCCAATAACGAGTTTGATGTCCAAAGTGAACACCCGCTTCTAACATTTGACGCATGGATACTGCTGCCATTTATATCTCCTAAGTTTTAAAGTCGGAATAATCATTCCGAGTTGGGTTACGCCTCCACTTACCCCGTTTACTAACTAACTGCATGATGAAGTCAGCACCCTAGCAAACGTGACGATAAGCGTGAGTATTTGTTAAAAAATTTAACACGCCTTTATACCATAATTAACTTTTTACAACAAGCAAACCTCTGTTAAACTCATCTATCTGCTCAAGATTTAAAGCACACGAACAATGACCCAAGACCTTGCCATTGTTAGCCTAGAATCCTTTGGCCTAATCATACTCTAACCTTAAGTCTTGACTATTAATGAGCATCATTATTAAAACCGCCGTTGAAATTGAAAAAATGCGTGTCGCCGGAAAATTAGCCGCCGACGTTTTAGAAATGATAGAGCCCTACGTTGTTGCTGGCATCACTACTGATCAGCTCGACAAACTTTGTCACGATTATATTGTTGATGTACAACAAGCTATTCCTGCGCCATTGAATTATCACGGCTTTCCAAAATCCATCTGCACCTCCATTAATCACACAGTCTGCCACGGAATCCCCTGTGACAAGAAACTTAAATCGGGTGATATTGTTAATATCGACATTACCGTCATTAAAGATGAATACCATGGCGATACCAGCAAAATGTTTTGTGTAGGTGAAGTCAGCCCTCATGCCAAACGCTTAATTAAAGTAACTCAGGAAGCTATGTTCCTAGGTATAGAACAAGTCAAAGAGGGCGCTACCTTAGGTGACATAGGTCACGCCATACAACAACATGCCGAAAGCAATCGTTATTCAGTCGTTAGAGACTTTTGTGGTCATGGCATAGGCAAAAAGTTTCATGAAGAGCCACAAGTTCTTCATTATGGCAAGGCAGGCACCGGACTTAGCCTAGAGGCCGGCATGATCATTACTATTGAACCGATGATTAATTTAGGCAAACGAGATGTTAAAGTTTTAGCTGATGGCTGGACAGCTATCACCAAAGACCGCAGCTTATCAGCACAATTTGAGCATACCCTGCTAGTCACAAAAAATGGTTATGAAATTTTTACGCTACGCCACGAAGAGCGATAACTATTTTGAAAACCTATATTAATACCAGCCTTTTTGAGAGCAAAAATAGCCTTAAACAATTTAAGCACCTAATAATACAAAAAGATCTGGAATTAAAACTCAAGTTTGATCCGCAACAATCTGTTTCGGATCTACTGAAAGAAAAATCTGATTTTATTGATTTAATCTTAAGTTGTTGCTGGGAACATTTTCTAGGTGACTACGCCTTACAGCTTAGTTTATGTGCAGTCGGTGGCTATGGTCGTCGAGAGCTATTCCCTCATTCTGACATTGATATAATTATCCTGCTCGATACTAGCGATACAGCGCCCTATCAAGAAGCACTCTCTAATTTATTTACCTTTCTGTGGGATATCGGTTTAAAACTAGGTCATAGCGTGCGCACTATTGATGAGTGCGTGAACGCCGCGTTAGATGATCAAACCATCATGACCAGCCTTACTGAAATCAGCCATATTGCAGGCCAACCTGCTCTTTATGAAGCACTTAAGCTACGCATTACACCTGATAAAATTTGGCACTCTGATCAATTTTTTGCCGCCAAAATGGAAGAACAGCGACTGCGTCACGCAAAATTTCATGATACCGCTTATAACCTTGAACCTAATATTAAAGAAGGTCCTGGCGGCTTACGTGACATGCAGAGCATCGCTTGGGTTTTTAAGCGCCACTACAATTCATCAACACTCAAAGAATTAATTAAATACGATTTCTTACCTGAAGATGAATATAACGAACTTATCGCAGCGCGTGATGTGTTGTGGCGTATTCGTTATGCCTTACATCTATCAACCAACCGAGCCGAAGACCGACTTATTTTTGATTATCAACGTGAACTTGCTAGACAATTTGGCTTCATTGCCGAACAACCTAATCAAGACGTTGAACAATTTATGCAGTTTTATTTTAAAACCTTACTCAGCATAGAGCGACTTAATGAAATGTTATTGCAGCTCTTTAATGAGCGCTTTATCGTCGGTGACCTAGTCTGCCAAACCACACCCATTAACAATGACTTTATCGCTATCAATGGCTATCTTCAAGCCACTAACGATCAATTATTCGAACAACACCCGCTGGCACTTTTAGAAGTTTTTTTAATTTTACAACTTAATCCTACACTACTTGGCATTCGGGCAACCACCATACGTTTAATTCGAAAAAACCTACCTCTGATTGATGATGAACTTAGGCACAACAAATCAGCCAATCAGCTATTTATAGAAATTTTTCGTAGAACCCATGGCCTAACTCATGAACTCAGACGCATGAATCGCTATGGAGTATTAGCCGCATACCTGCCCTGCTTTGCCAATATTGTTGCGCGTATGCAATATGACTTATTTCATATTTATACCGTCGACGAACATACCTTATTTCTTATTCGTAACCTACGACGATTTTCATTAGAAGTTCATAATCATGAATTCCCTCTATGCAATAGTATATTTAAACTCATAGCCAAACCCGAACTACTCTATATTGCTGGGCTTTATCATGACATCGCTAAAGGCCAAAATGGCGACCACTCCAAACTCGGCGAAAACATAGTTCGAGACTTTTGCCTGCAACATGATCTTTCAAGCCATGATACCAACTTAATCGCATGGCTAGTCCGGACACACTTATTAATGTCAGTGACTGCTCAACGCAAAGATATTGGCGACCCAGATGTCATTCATGAATTTGCTCAAAAGGTCGGCAGCGTTGAATACCTTAATCATCTCTATTTACTAACGGTAGCCGATATACGCGCCACCAACCCTGAGTTATGGAATGACTGGAAAGACTCTTTACTGAGAGAATTGTATTTAGCCACCCACAGTGCTTTACGCCACGGCCTGCAAAACCCCAGCGCACTAGAAGATCGCTTACTAGAAAATAAACAAGAGGCCCAAGAAAAGCTCATCAAGCTAGGCTTAAATATCGATCTTATTAACAATGTTTGGCAGCACACCAACGATGATTATTTTTTACGTTACTCAGCCGAAGAAATAGCCTGGCACACCATAGCCATTAGCTCGGCCAAGGCTGCTGACTTACCGCTAGTCCTACTCAGCCCACAAACTCAGCATGGCAGTGCTGACGTATTTATTTACACTAAAGATGTCGGACCTATATTCTCGATCAGTACCGCAACATTCGATCAATTAGGCCTCACTATATTAGACGCCCGAATCATGACGACGAAAAATAACTATGCACTGAATAGCTTTCAGGTCTTAGAACAGTCTGGTGAACCTATCAATGAGTCTTTTAGAGCCAATCATATTTGCTCAGCACTGAGGCAAAACCTCCTAGACGGCGAAGTAAAAGGCCACATTAACATCCATCGTCAAACCAAGTCTCGACAAGCCCAGCACTTTCCTATTGCTACCAGCATTAAATTTATTGCCGACCCATTAAATCGACACACATTAATAGAACTAGTCACCACCGATCATGCCGGACTATTGGCTAAAATTGGTAGCGCTTTTATAAAGCAGCAGGTCAATTTACTCAATGCAAAAATCACCACCATAGGCAGTCGCGCTGAAGATATGTTCTATATTACCGATCAACACTTACGACCTATTACCGACCCAGAGCAACAAGCCAAAATCCGAAAAGAACTAATAACTAGCCTAGCTGACGATTGATGATTCACTCGGCGTTGCATTTATGAGTTGAATTCGCGGAATATTAAAATCAGTCATGAACGGATATATCAACATATCTGGGCGAATAAACGCCAAGGTGGTGAGTTATTTAAGCACTTACGCCACAGCAATAAAAAACGTAAAAAGCAATACGGATCAAAGGATAATCGTGGACACATAAGGAAGAGGGTCAGTATGGATGAACGACCTGAGATTATTGAACAAAAAGTGCGGATTGGAGATTGGGAGATAGACACGGTAATTGGAAAAAATCACCAAGCTGCATTGGTGACCATAGTCGATAGGGTATCGAAATTCACCTTGATCAAGAAAGTTGATAGTAAGCATGCAGAAGTTGTCACGCAAACTACTGTGACGCTGCTGAAGCCTTATATGGACAAGGTGTTGTCCATATAAGCCAATAACGGCAAAGAGTTCGCAGGTCACGAAAGTATTGCACAACAATTGAATTCAGTAGTCTATTTCGCTCACCCTTATTCTTCTTGGGAGCGAGGGCTGAACGAAAACACCAATGGCTTGATCAGACAATACTTTAAGAAAGAAAGTAGTTTTGAAAATATAACTGAGAGTCAAGTTGAGGAGGTCATGCAAAAACTCAATCACCGACGCGAAAAACGCTAAACTATAAAATACCCCATGTGGTATTTTTTGGCGATGATATTCGCCCGGCTGCATGAATACTAGAATTGCACTTCAGAGTTGAATTCGCGAACTATAACAAAGGACACACTTTTAAGTGCTTACCTCCGTATTTCGCTGTATTTGACTGCACTTCGTTGGACAATAAAAAACCCGCTAAGCCAGATAACTTGCGGGTTTGTGTACTTCTTTGCATTCTACTGAATACCTAATTGGTGCCGATGGCCGGATTTGAACCGGCACAACTTTCGTCACCACCCCCTCAAGATGGCGTGTCTACCAATTTCACCACATCGGCGTATTCTTTTATATCTAATTCACTTTTTAAATGGATGTAGGTAGTGACTAGTCGTTACTACCTACATTAACTAATGCTACTTAGTTTCAGTAATAGAGGGCACTTCTTCTGACTTTACATTAGCAGCGGGAGTTTCACTTTTTGAACCTTCAACAGCAGGCATACCCACTGTATCTTGCTGAGCTTCTGGCTGACTCATTAAATCAAAACTCACGCCTTTATGACCATTAATAACAGCAAGACCTAAGCTCGTCATAAAGAACAAGGCGGCCATAATGGCTGTTGTTCTTGATAAAAAAGATGCCGCGCCTTGAGCACCAAATACCGATCCGGCTGAGCCAGTACCAAACGCTGAGCCAGCATCGGCACCTTTACTTTGTTGCATTAAAATTAAGCCAACTATACTTAAACCTAGCAACACATGAATAACAATAATTACCTGATACATGGAAATTTAACCACTTTAAACTGAATGATAAATCTTTAAAAAGGATTCCGCATCCAACGAAGCCCCACCTATTAAACCGCCGTCTATATCAGGCATAGCAAACAAGCCTTTTGCATTATCTGGCTTAGCGCTACCACCATATAAAATTTGTATTTTATCTGCGATAACTTGATCTTTAGCAGCAATATACTTGCGAATATAGCAATGCACTTCCTGCGCTTGCTCATCACTTGCTGTTTTTCCTGTGCCTATGGCCCAAACTGGTTCGTAAGCTATTACTGCGTTATTAAAAGCCGCTATACCTGCTAAGTTTATAACAGCATCAAGCTGCTCATTGATCACTGCGAAAGTTTGATCCTGTTCGCGTTGCTCAAGCGTTTCACCTACGCACAAAATAGGAATAATGCTTTGCTCTTGTGCCTGACAGAAACGTGCAGCGACTGATACATTAGTATCGCCGTAGTAAGATCGTCTTTCTGAATGCCCAACAAGCGCATACTGGCAATTAAACTCTTTAAGCATAGCCCCTGAAATTTCTCCAGTATAAGCACCTGAAGCTTGATCAGCTATATTCTGTGACCCTAATGCTAATGGGCTATCTTTAACTAAATCTGCAATATAAGGCATATAAACATAGGGCACACAAACAGCGATATCTGCGACATCTGCCCCTAAGCCGGCAATAATGCCCTTTGCTAGTAACTCAGCACTAGCACGAGTTCCATTCATTTTCCAATTACCGACAACTAGAGACCGACGCATCAACATTACCTATATAGAGAAACAAACCGTGTATCATATAGGCTAATAGATCCCAATTCAAGCACCTATTGCTTTCTTAACTTCTTCAGCCAATTGTTGGGCGTAATTTTCAACGACTTTTGCATCCTCACCCTCTACCATCACACGAATTAAAGGCTCTGTTCCAGAGGCTCTTAATAACACTCTGCCTTTATCGCCCAGCTTATCTTCAACTACTTTTACGGCCTTTTGAATCAAAGCATCAGCCTCTGATGTCATTTTTTTAGCTGTTTTAACATTAACTAAAACCTGAGGATATTTTTGCATACCTGATTTAAGTTCATTGAGCGTATGCCCACTATCATGCATTTCCGCCATAACTTGCAATGCCGCAATAATGCCATCACCTGTGGTTGTTCTATCTAAACAGATAATATGTCCTGAATTCTCTCCACCCAATATGCCTTTATGTGCACTCATCATTTCTAATACATAACGATCGCCAACATTGGCCCTAAGCAGCTCAATACCTAAGTTCTTAAGGCCATATTCCATACCTAAATTAGTCATTAAAGTACCCACAACTGGACCTGACATCTGGCCTAAATCCTGCCTAGATTTGGCAATAATATAAATAAGCTCATCGCCATCAACCACCTCACCTTTGTGATCGACCATGACCAAACGGTCACCGTCGCCATCTAGTGCAATACCGAAATCAGCTTTATTTTCTAATACGGAGGCAACTAACTTATCGGGCTTAGTTGCGCCACAACCTTCATTAATATTAAGGCCATTAGGTTCAGCACCTATTACAATAATGTCTGCTCCTAGCTCTCTCAATACATGCGGGGCAATATGATAAGTCGCGCCATGGGCACAATCTACAACAATCGTCATACCGCTAAAATCTAGCCTAGTAGGAATACTTGCCTTACAAAACTCAATATAACGACCTGCCGCATCGCCTATTCGTTTTGCTTTACCTAATATTGATGAATCTACCGTGGTCATCGGCGCATCAATATAATGCTCAATTTTCTTTTCTATATCGTCAGGTAATTTAGTGCCTTGTACCGAAAAAAACTTTACTCCATTATCATAATATGGATTATGAGAAGCACTAATCACAATGCCCGCACTGGCTCTTAAAGTCCGCGTCAGATACGCAACTGCAGGAGTTGGCATTGGGCCCAATAAGTGAGTATCGACACCTGCCGCAGTAAGACCTGCTTCCAAAGCGGACTCGAACATATAGCCTGATATACGAGTATCTTTGCCTACTAATACAAAATTATGCCCTTCTTTAGAGAAAACTTGTCCAGCTGCCCAACCTAATTTTAAGAAAAAATCGGCTGTTATAGGAGAATCACCTACCTTCCCTCTAATACCATCTGTTCCAAAATACTTTCTTTTCATGATGTTATTGCTCACTGTGTTGGGCTACCCACTTAAAGCGGGACGGTTTAGTTTAATTGTTCACTTTTAGATAGAGTTCTCCTAAGTGCAGACAAAGGGCGAAGGGTTAAGCCTATATTTGTCGAGCCTTAAGTACTAGCCTCCTAGACTTAATCTTTCGCCCTGAGCCTTTCGTCTGGGCTGAAACTGTGCGCTTTAAGTGGACAACCCTGTTTTGGAAATGTTTTATTTTCTATATCATACACAAAAAAAAGGGGAAGCAAGTACTTCCCCTTTGGTTTATCAAACTATATTATTTAGCCTTGCTCTGCAGCTTGACCAATTGATTTTTCAGATTTTTTACCGTCGACACCTTTAAGCTCATCAACTGTAACATCGCCACGCGAAGGCTTGTCATCCCAGCCTTGA
>CAMDNJ010000056.1 GCA_945902915.1 Crenothrix polyspora
GATGCAGCCAACTCACTATTTCTCCTTTCCCCCCGCACTTTTAATCACCCCCGTTGTAGGCCAGTATAAGGCTTTTCGAGCGTAAGCGAGTTGAGCGTTTCCGGCATACACGCCGCTCCTGTGCCGGAAACACCACCACGCGCTACGCTTGGGTGGTCTTATTCCGGCCTACATCTGCTGTTGTCCAACGACTATTGCTTTGAAACACAGTAGGGACAGGTCGTGACCTGTCTCGTCTTAAGTTAGTAGCCAAAAAAATCGAACAAAAAAGTCTCACGAGGAAAAATCTAGGCGCTTTCCTTTTGCTGCATTTGCTCCAGATTATCCAAAAGGGCAGCAAGTTGCAGCGACAGTGTATCGATTTCACAGCTAAGAAGACTCTCTTCGCGGTCGATTATCATGATTGGATTTCCTTGTAATGATTCATTTTCCTGCCTAACGCAAACTTTTTGTATAAGGTTATATTAAACGTTTGGGACGGGGTTGCAAACCCCGCCCCGCGCTGTGGAACTTCTCCAGTATAGTTTTGGTGTTTACGAAACAGTGCGCTTTTGCTGTCTGAACTAATGAATCCCTGCCTTCAGAATTTGGCTACTTATTCAATGGGTTCCGGGTAGATTTCTTCCAAACTCATCAGGGCGTAAACCGTATCGGGCCAGTGATTGGCAGTCATGCCCGCCAGCGAGGCCATGATTTGTTGCACCTGTTCGACATTAATACCGGTAGTTGCTTTACCCGTATTCACCGTCTTTAACTGAAGTATTGCATCTTTCAAATGTTGAGACCAGCCCTTTGATTTAGTTGGCAACTCGAACAGGTTTGGTTGCGACATTACATACAAGAAGGCGGCCACAACAGTAGATTCTAAAACAAGTTTGCTGCCTTGGTTTGCCAGCGACAACTCAAGCCAATCAACGATCCAAGCGCCAAGGCCAATACAAACCAATCCAAGGAAAGATTTTGGCCATCGACGTTTCGGGGTTTTACGCAACCATTCATGGATACCCTGCGGAGTCAATCCTGTATTATTATCGAATTCCGGGAGGGAGGTTTGGGCATCGTAAACATCGACCGATGCGCCTCTTCGCAGAAAGACTGGTAAAGCGGGATAATAATCCATAGAGGCTTCTCGAAGTATGGATGGTTGCCCGATTGTTGGCATGCTTAAACTCGAATCTAGCAGATCAAGCGCCTGGAACCTGATTGAACCCATACCTCCCCATCCAGCCGGAATCATTTGAGCGACTTTTTGTAGCTCGGGCATGTTGGCCAGTTTTTCGTCTTCGCTACGCTCATGGACAAGAAGGAAATTAGTCGTATCTGTCACCAATTGATAGGCAACAGCCAGCTGGGTCGCTTCTGACGTTACAGTGACCTGACGCTCAAGCGCTTCTGTTTGATAACGGACTGAGGCAGCCATTCGGGACACGCTATATGTATTATCAAGAGAGTTTCTAAATAGGGCGCTACCAATCACTTCCATTTCTGCGTCTTCCGAACGCTTGCCCAGCAGGCGCACATTGCCTTCTGGTTTTTGTGCCAGTAGTGCAAACACATTGATAGTATCGCCATCAAATACTGATGAACTCAGTGGCGATACCCATAAGGGGTTACAATTGTCGGGCCACAACAGCGACAACTCGGACAAGCGAGGCGAGCGTAAGCGTGCAAACATCCGTAATACAGCCGGTTCAACGGCTTCCCCAGACGCGACAAAATCACAAGCGCCGCCTGTCGCTTCGGCAAGTCGCCGTAAATGACTTTCTGCAGGACTACTGCCAATACCCACCACAAAAAGACGATGCCCGGAATTACGTGCCGATTCGATGGTGCTGTCGATAGCGTTAATTTCACCATCCGTGACAATCAAGACATCACTGTTTACAGCTTGGGAAAGCGCAAACGTAGAGCACAGCGCCTCTTCCATTTCAGTACCGCCAAGGTCGGCCTGTAACGCACCTACCCAACGTTGCGCAGCTAATTTCGTCGTTTCTGTGGCACTCCAAAGACCGCGTGAACGGTGTTCGACGGTGCTACCGAACCGTGACAGCGAGAATTTATCTCCGGCGGCCAATTGTTTAACAATAGCTTGCAACGCACGCCGGGCAGCGTCAATACTGTCTCCCTGCATGGAACCGGAACAATCCACCAGAATTTTTACCGCCGTCATTGTTGGCCCGCTGGTTTGAAGCCGGGGGCAAAAACTGGCCAGCACCGCAACGTTAGCCGAATCGACAAAATCCCGTGCGACTACAGCTTGGGAATCATGGCTCAATTGATCCATTATCAGAATAAAATCACGATCCAGTGCGCCTTCACACGCCAACGACACAGTGAGTAAATCATGACTGTGGGCGACACGCATGGCATGGCTGGGCGAGGCTACCCGCGCTTGTGCCAGATCGCCATAAAGACTCAATTCGATTTCAAAAGGATAGTCGGCCAGAAAACTATGGGATGATACTTGATGCGGTAATAATCCGCCGCCATGGATGGCATCACCATAACGAGGCGCAATGACCGTAGGAATCAGCAACCTGAGTCCGCGCTGTTCAAACTGTAGGGTCTGCGCATAACGCAAGGTGATAATACAGTTTTCTTTGCCCGCGAGATTACCCAAATTCAGGCTATAACTCTGGTCATGATTTTTCTCCAACATGATTGCCGTATTGCCTTCGGAAAGCGCTTCTTCGTAACTTGCTTCGGCCTGTTTTTTTTCAACAATCACACCGACAAGTGCTTGATCACCGAACAAAACATCAATACCTAGCAATACAGCGCCCCAAGGCAAGGGAAATGTGTAGATTACTTCAACATTGCTGTTGGTTGGATTACAAAAACTCTGCTTAACGCACGCCTCGAATAATAAACCGCGTATTTTTCCAGTTAATTTAACACCCAACAACATCAAAGGCTGGCCATTTTGTGTTTGCAAACGTGCACCTGCAAGCTGTTCCATTATATTACCTGCTCTATTCTTCTGGTTAAATTGATTGTTATTGTGTGGGCTCTGTTTGACCGTCGCTGACTTGGGCATAGATCGCCATAACCCCTTTGATAAAATTGCGTACTTGTTCAGGTGACAATCCTGCTCGACCAGGTTCAATGACCACTTCAATTCCATCAGCAACCAGCAAGTGACTACATATTTCAATGGAACCTACGGCCTTTGATTTCGGTGGTATCGGCGCTTGATCGCCTTTGAGTAAGTTCCGTATTCGCTCCAGCGAGACGCCCGCTGCCGTCCATTTTTTGATCAACAGCAGTTGCTCCAAATGTTGGGGGCCGTAACGGGCGGCACGGGTTTCTCCCACGGGTCGGTGCACCAGTCCGATTTGAACATAGTAACGAACTGTTCTGGGCGTTAAATCGGCCAGCACACAAAGATCGGCTAACGGATAGTTGGGTATTGTTGTAGTTGTGTCAATATTTGATTTCATGGTGCTGATTAAATCACCATTGCTGTATTAATGCAAGTGTGTTAATTAAAGATTGCATTATTCTAAGGATAACGCCATGAGCGCAGATAACGTGGAATAATAAACGTCTGATGATCAGGTGCAAGCGTTAAGGGACTATCTGGGTCAGGCGTAGGATGGGCAAAGCGTAGCGTGCCCATCAACACAACATTAAAACACGATGGGCACGGCGCTGCCTTTGCCCATCCTACCCGTCCAACTTGTGCAGTCAATAATAAAAGCTATGCAAGCCATTAACTTTTAACCCAACATAGCCGCCCTAACACAACGCAAGACACCATAACTATATTGCCCATCGAAGGCTTCATATACCGGTTTAAGGGTGTTACGTTGTTCTTCAGGCAAACTGAGCAGCACTTCTTCTATCTGTTTAATCTCTTGTTTTGGCAAGTCGATCACATCGTCTAATTTTAGTTGGCCTTGTTCTAGCGCTTGTGAGAGATGGTTATAAATGGTTTCTTCTTTAAGGGCTCTTTTTTGAGCGACTTGCGCTACGTTGTAACCTAATCTGAACAAGTTGACTGATTCCGTTGCCGTATCGGCTATGGCATGATTATGGCTAGAAAAATTGCTAATAACGGCTAAAAATTGCTCGCCGTAAAGTTCTAGTTTACGTACACCCACACCTGATATTAAGGCCAATTGTTGACGGTTGGCAGGCTTAGTTTCAAGCATAGCCATTAACGTTGCGTCATGAAAAATAAGATAAGGTGGTATATCTTGCTCATCAGCAATTTCACGGCGCTTAGCGCGTAGTGCATCCCATAGTTCGGAATTGCTAGTGGCCTGTGTAGCTCGGCTTGAAGTTTTCTTACCTAATTTACTTTTCTCAGGTTTGATATCTTTGCGCAATATCAACTGTTGTTCGCCACGTAATATCGGGCGACAGCTATCGGTCAATTGTAATATGCCAAAATGTTCAAAATTGACCTCCACCAAGCTTCTAGCGACTAATTGTCTAAATACAGAAGACCATTGCTGTTCATCAAGATTCTTGCCGATACCAAAGGTAGATTGTTTATCATGGGCGGCATTAATAATGCGTTCAGTGGCTTTGCCCAGCAGAACTTCAATGAGATAACCGACGCCAAAGCGTTGGCCGGTACGGTAGATACAAGAGAGTGCTTGTTGTGCGGCTAAGGTGCCATCCCAGGTTTCAACGGTTTCTAAACAGGTGTCGCAATTATGACAAGGCTGCTCAAGATGATCACCGAAATACGCTAATAAAGCTTGCCTGCGACAATGGACTTGTTCACAGAGTGCTAGCATAGCGTCGAGTTTATGCAGCTCTAAACGTTTATGTGCCGCATCCGCATTAGAAGTCGCTAACATACGTCGCAAGGTAATGACATCTTGTAAGCCATAAGCCATCCAAGCATTCGCGGCTAAGCCATCTCGGCCTGCTCTGCCAGTTTCTTGATAATAGGCTTCAACACTTTTAGGTAAATCTAAATGCGCCACAAAGCGTACGTTGGGTTTGTCTATACCCATACCAAAGGCAATAGTCGCAACGATGACTAAACTGTCTTCCATTAGAAAGCGATGCTGATGCAAAGCTCGTAAATCACTAGGCATACCGGCGTGATAGGCCAAGGCTTTAATGCCTTTGGATCGTAGCCATTCCGCCGTTTCATCGACTTTTTTACGGGATAAGCAATAAACGATGCCAGCATCGCCGCTATGTTCGGCTTGAATAAACGCGATTAATTGCTGTCTTGCATTTTGTTTCTGAACGATGCGGTAACGAATGTTGGGGCGATCAAAACCACTAAGATAAAGAGGTGCTTGTTCTAGTTGTAGGCGTAGGATAATTTCTTGGCGAGTTTTCTCATCAGCGGTGGCCGTTAAAGCAATTCGTGGAATACTAGGATATTGTTCATGCAGCATTGAGAGCTGTAAGTAATCGCTCCTAAAATCATGACCCCATTGCGATACACAATGCGCCTCATCAATAGCAAATAAGGCAATTTGTATGCGTGAGAATAAAGCGGCAGTGCGGGAAGCTGTTAATCTTTCTGGGGCGATATACAGTAAATCAAGTTCATTATTAAGCAGTTGTTGTTCAATTCGTCTTGTTTGTTCTAATGATAAAGTGGAGTTTAAAAAAGCCGCTTTAACACCTAGTTGTAGTAAGGCACTGACCTGATCTTGCATTAAGGCAATCAGTGGGGAAATAACAATGCCTACGCCGGGAAGGATGATGGAGGGAATCTGGTAGCATAATGATTTACCACCGCCGGTGGGCATTAAGACTAGGGCATCTTGGCCAGTTAGAAGCTGTTGAATGATTTCTTGTTGTTGGCCACGAAAACTATCATAACCAAAAACAGCCTTAAGTATTTCTAGGGGCTTGGTGTCCACTGTTACTGCCTCGCTACGATAATATTTCTTCAATGAGGTAAACCCTCTATAATACGGTGATTATACAGGACAGCAGGGAACACTCGCCCACTCTATGACTCAATTTAACAATCAGCTTATGCCCCGTCTTGCACACATTCTGGCTAATGATCGTCAGAGCTTGCTTTGTGGCGGACTTAAAGGCATAGAAAAAGAAAGTCTACGTATTGCTAATGATGGTTTAATCTCCCAAGCGCCTCATCCTTTAGCTTTAGGTTCTGCGCTAACCCATCCGACCATAACCACCGATTATTCAGAAGCGTTGATTGAGCTGATTACGCCTCCGTTTGCGGATATTCAAGACACCTTGACGACCTTACATCAGGTGCATCAATATGTTTATGAGCATTTAGACCATGAAATCTTGCTGAATGCTAGTATGCCTTGTGGTATCGATGGCGATGAAAGCATTCCTATCGCTGAATATGGTTCCTCTAATATAGGGCGTATGAAGCATGTCTATCGGCACGGTTTATGGCACCGTTATGGTAGAACCATGCAGGCGATTGCGGGTATTCATTTTAATTATTCCGTGCCCGAGTCGTTGTTAGTTGAGTTACATCGACAAGAGTCTAGTCAGCTTAGTTTGGAAGCATTTACCTCTGAAGCTTACTTTGGTTTAATTAGAAACTTTCAGCGCTTAGGCTGGTTAATACTGTATTTATTTGGCGCGTCTCCAGCCATTTGTAAAAATTTCTTTAAAAGTCGTCCAGAATTAATGCGGCAGTTTGAAGAATTCGATAACGGTACGCTGTATCATCCTTATGCAACCTCATTGCGTATGAGTGATATAGGTTATAAAAGTAAAAACCAGGCTGATCTAAAAATTGACTACAACTCCTTGTCGGGTTATGTGCAAAGCTTAGGTGATGCTATCGCTACGCCCTATCCAGATTATGAAAAGATTGGTGTCGCGGTGGCGGGTGAATATCGTCAACTTAATAGTAATATCTTGCAAATTGAAAATGAGTTTTATAGCACGATACGTCCTAAGCAAATCATTAACTCTGGTGAAAAGCCAACCTTAGCCTTGAGTCGTCGAGGCGTGCGTTACATTGAGATGCGTTCTTTAGATTTAGATTTATTTAATCCAATCGGTATAGACATAGGCAAGGCTCGTTTTATAGAGGCACTGTTATTAACCTGTTTACTAAAAGACAGCCCCGATAATTCAGATCAAGATCATCAGATTAATAATGCTAATCAGTTAGCAGTCGCTAATGAGGGTAGAAAGCCTGGTCTGCAACTGCAACAAGCCGGCCAATCTATAGGCTTGCAGGATTGGGCAATGGATATTTTAGAGTCTATGCGCCCCGTTTGTAGCATTCTCGATAACGAGGCTGTTGATAAACCGTATAGCGCCGCTTTAGAGCAGCAGATGGCTTTAGTCAATAATCCACAGTTCACGGCTTCAGCAAGAATATTAGAAGGCATGACTCAAACCGGACAGCCTTTTAGTCGCTTTGCTTTAAGTAAGTCTAAGGAGCATGAACAGTATTTTAAGCACAATAAATTGGATAAAACGGTATCTGATCAGTTTGACGACATCGCTAAGGCTTCACTGATTAAGCAGCACGATATAGAAAGTAAAGCACAGATTCCTTTTGAGGATTTCTTGGCGCAATATTTTGCACAGCATTAAAATCTTACGTACCCTTAGCGAGCTATGCCATTAAGTTAAGAGAAAATAGTAAAAACTTGGAGTGCAATAGCTTCAGCTATTGCGTTTTAAAACAGCTAAAGCTGTTTTACTCCACGGACAGATTACTTAACTTAATGGCTATGACCCTTAGCGACTCCATACAACTTATAAAAACAAACAAAACTATGACCTCGTTCAATATACAGTCGTTGCAAAGTGAATTAGCTGATAAAAATCCTCGCACTATCTTAAAAAAAGCCTTAGAGCAGTTTGATAACATTGCTATTTCCTTTAGTGGTGCAGAAGATGTGGTACTGATTGATATGGCTTTAAAAATCAGCAACAACGTATCGGTGTTTTCTTTAGATACCGGACGCTTGCACCCTGAAACCTATCGCTACATAGAAAAAGTACGTAAGCATTACCAAATAGACATTGAATTATTAACGCCTGACAGAGACGTGTTGGACGCTTTTGTAAAAAGCAAAGGCTTGTTTAGCTTTTATGACGACGGTCATCAGCAATGTTGTGGTATTCGCAAAGTAGAGCCTTTACAACGTAAGTTGACGCAAGTTGATGCTTGGATTACCGGTCAGCGTAAAGATCAAAGTTTGGATACGAGGCAAGATATTCCAGAAGTACAGATAGACAGCGCATTTTCTGGTGCAGATCGAACACTCGTTAAATTTAATCCGCTATTAAACTGGAGTTCGGCTCAGGTCTGGGATTATATTGAAGCCCATCAAGTACCCTATAACGAGCTGCATGAAAAAGGTTATATCAGTATAGGCTGTGAACCTTGTACTCGTGCGGTGTTACCTAATCAGCATGAAAGAGTGGGGCGTTGGTGGTGGGAATCGGGTTCTAAAAAAGAATGTGGCTTACACGCGGCTAATTTAAAAGATTAACGAACTATGATTCAAGAAACCTTAGTGACCACGCAGAACAATTTAGGCGTGACGCACATTGCACCTATGGGAGTGCATATTGAGGGCGATGATTTCATTATTTTGCCGTTTAAGCCCTCAACGACTCTAGCAAATCTCCTTGAAACCAACGTGGCGGTACTTAATTACAGTGATGATGTGCGAGTTTTTGCCGGTTGCTTAACAGGAAGGCGGGATTGGCCCTGCTCTCCGGCAGAAAAAATCAACGGACAGGTTTTAGTCTGCTCCTTGGCTCATACAGAACTTGAAGTTATCCGTATAGAAGATGATAGCCTTCGTCCTCGCATTATTTGTAGGGCACTACATAACGTCAATCATGCGCCCTTTAAGGGTTTCAATCGTGCGCAGCATTCGGTGTTGGAGGCGGCTATCTTAATAAGTCGCTTGGCGTGGTTACCTATAGAAAAAATAGAGACTGAGATTGATTATTTACGACTAGCCTTAGAAAAAACAGCCGGCCCTAGAGAATGGGAAGCTTGGGGATGGTTGATGGCTAAAATAGCTCAACATAAAGCAGGAAGTCCAGCATGACGGGCATGCTGGCTAGCGTAAATAGCATCTCAGAAGCTTTGCTGGTCTTGAGCGCTGAAGTTGATATTATTGATCTCAAGCAACCTCAATTAGGGGCTTTAGGCGCGTTAGATTTGGTGGATGTTAAACAGATAGTTGCTGCCATTGCAGGGCGAAGACCTGTTAGCGCAACTATAGGTGATTTGCCTATGCAGCCTGAGGTGATCTTTAATGCCGTGCAGTTGATGGCAGAAACGGGTGTGGATTATATAAAAATCGGCTTTTTCCCTAGCGGTGATTGGACAGGCACGCTTAAAAAACTAAATACATTAGCTCCACAAAAACAGGCGCTCATCGCCGTGTTATTTGCCGATACTCAGCCAGACTTGACCATTATAGCAACGTTAAAAGCCTCTGGCTTTGTCGGTGTGATGCTCGATACCATGGACAAACAACAAGGTTCATTAACCCAAGTGATGACGGCAGAGCAGATTGCAAGCTTCGTATCTCAAGCTAAACAACTGCAATTACTGTGTGGTTTAGCAGGTTCTTTGAGAATAACAGACATACCTGAGCTCATTGCTTATCATCCTGATTATTTGGGTTTTAGAGGCGCATTATGTCAAGAGCATAGTCGAGTAGGGCAGTTAAATCAGCCTGCTGTACAGGCTATTAAAAAGGCTGTGCTGGCTGCGAGCGTTGAGTAAGTAAAATAAACGGTTACCACAACTTAAGGTGGGGCAGTTTAGCTTAATCGTTCACTTTTAGACAGGGCTCTCTTAAGAGCAGACAAAAGGCTAAGGACGAAAGCTTAATCCTCGCTCTGTACCACATTAAGTTGCTAGCCCACTAGGCTTCACCTTTAGCCCTGAGCCTTTCGTCTGGGCTCAAACTGTCCCACCTTAAGTTGGTAGCGGAATAAAAGATTTAACTCTGCTCTATAGAAGGTATGGCGTATAATTTTTCGCAATTGCAACTTTTAAAAGATTCAGACCATGTCAATTAGCCTTAGAAAAATCACTCATCAAGTTTTAGTCGGCGATGTTAAGGTCGGCGGCGGCGCTCCTATCGTTATACAGTCTATGACCAACACGGATACGGTTAATGTATCTGCCACGGTCAATCAAATTATCGAACTCGCCACTGCGGGCTCTGAAATAGTGCGTATTACGGTCAATTCAGAAGAAGCCGCAAAAGCGGTAGCAGAGATTCGAAATAAATTAAATCAGCAAGGCTGCACGGTACCGATAGTCGGTGACTTCCATTTTAATGGCCATAAGTTATTAGAAAAATACCCCGATTGCGCGGCGGCTTTAGATAAATATCGTATTAATCCAGGTAATGTAGGTCGTGGCAAAAGTCGTGATCCGCAATTTCAGAAAATGATAGAGTTCGCCTGCCAATATGATAAGCCAGTACGTATTGGTGTTAATGGCGGTAGTTTAGATCAAGCAGTATTAACACGACTTTTAGATGACAATAGATTGTTACAACATCCTGAATCTTTACCTGCTATAACTCGTAAAGCTATCGTCTTATCAGCATTGGAAAGTGCAGCAAAAGCTGAAGAAATTGGTTTAGCCAAAAATAAGATTATCCTTTCTTGCAAGATCAGCAACGTACAAGAGCTGATTAATATTTATCAAGACTTATCCAATCGCTGTGATTACGCCTTACATCTGGGCTTGACTGAAGCGGGTATAGGTTCTAAGGGTATCGTTTCATCCGCTGCGGCACTTTCAGTGCTCATGCAACAAGGCATAGGCGACACTATTCGCATTTCTTTAACACCCGAACCTGGCGCCTCGAGAACTCAGGAAGTGATCGTTGGCCAAGAGATACTTCAAACTATGGGTTTTCGTTCATTTACGCCTATGGTTATTTCTTGTCCGGGTTGTGGTCGTACCACTAGTGATTATTTTCAAAAACTAGCCATGGATATCCAAACCTATCTGCGCGATCAAATGCCTATTTGGCGTACGCAATATCCCGGTGTTGAAGCCATGGAAGTTGCTGTAATGGGTTGTGTGGTCAATGGCCCCGGTGAAAGTAAAAGTGCAAATATCGGTATCAGCTTACCTGGCACCGGTGAAACACCGGTAGCGCCTGTGTATGAAGATGGTGAAAAAACAGTCACCCTTAAAGGCGATAGAATTGCTGAAGAATTTCAGGAAATAGTACAGCGCTATATCGAATCGCATTACGCCGCTTAATCATAAGTTACAGCGGCCTGATTTATGTAAGGGCCGCTGTAACGCTAGATCAAAAATCAAGGTTACCCACTTAACACGGGACAACGAGCTTGCGTAGATGTTACAGTAGCTTGGGCTAACGGCTTTATCGTTAACCCAACATTGATGCCGAATAGTGTGGGTTGCGAAAAGCTTGCAACCCAATCTACACCGCTACTTGTCCCGCCTTAAGTTGGTAGCCAAAAAATCAAAAGTTTTGTGACTAACAAAGTCACTGCAAGAGAATAATTTTAGGAGTAGCTATGCTTAATAAAGTGACATTGATCGGGAACTTAGGTGCAGATCCTGAAGTGAAATACATGCCAACAGGCGATGCAGTTGCTAATATTACCTTGGCAACCTCCATGCGCTGGAAAGACAGACAAACCGGTGAAAGAAAAGAATCTACCGAATGGCATCGAGTGGTGTTTTTTAGACGTTTAGCAGAAATTGCTGGTGAATATTTAAAAAAAGGCAGTCAAGTTTATGTGGAAGGACATTTGCGTACCCGTAAATGGCAAGATCAAGCGGGGCTAGATCGTTATACCACTGAAATAGTCGCAGATGAATTACACATGTTAGGTTCTCGTAGTGGCGGTACTGCAAACATGGGTGGAGATCAAGCGTCCTCTAGTTATAATGCCCCCGCTGCATCTAAACCTGATTATTCAGCGCAATCATCTAAGCCCGCGAACAACCCTAGCAATATGCCGCCAGCACCACCGACTTATGATGATTTTGATGACGATATACCTTTCTAAAATACACCTAGCGTAACTTATGTAAAGTTTTAAAATAAGCCTCTGTTATAAGAGGCTTTTTTGTTTTTTAGATGAAATTTTTTGTAAAGTTTATATTTGGTGTTTTTGGTTATGTGGTACCATTAACTTAATGTAAATTTTTTGGGTGATATGGCAAATGAAGAGCATTGTAAAAACATTTGTTATGACGTCAGGAGAGCGATATTGCCTATTAGTGGATGCTCTCTCAGGTTTGCCTTTGTTCTATCCTAATCTATTTGTTACGACTCAGTCGCGTAATAGGTCGTTGTCTTATTCATCAATGGAAGCAACTTTAAGTAGCCTTTCTGTTTTGTTGAGGTATCTGGAGGAACGGGGGGA
This sequence comes from Crenothrix polyspora, assembly GCA_945902915.1. Lineage (GTDB taxonomy): Bacteria > Pseudomonadota > Gammaproteobacteria > Methylococcales > Methylomonadaceae > Methylobacter_C. The sequence goes on from CAMDNJ010000056.1 coordinate 12,331, forward strand.
GAAGATTGAAAATAGATTTCAAAAGGGTGATTTATTTAAAGAGCATGAACTTGATGCACTTAGGGATTTTTGCCAGATAAAATTTCGCGCCCAAACTGCGAAGAAAGACAGCAACGGAATATTTACTCTTTCAGAGCTACGGGAGTTTGATAAGAAAGTTAGCTCCCAAACAGAATACGTAAGATTGACTGTCATCGCCCAATATATTAAGTGGTTAGCCGAACAATTTGTTGGCAGTAGCAAGGATAAGTTAGTCGTACTTCAAATCGGTAAAATGGAAAAAGGACTTAAAGCCAGAAGACCAGTAAAAAAGAACCGCAATGCCGAACACAATGTTAAAGGCTTGGATGAAGGGCAAATTGCCCTAGTTTTTGAATTGTTCAGGCCTGATTCAGAACTTAATCCATTTGCCGATGAGTCGGTTAGAATTAGAAATCGACTAATATTTTTGATGCTTTATCATCTTGGTATACGGGGTGGGGAGCTTTTAAATATTCGGATTCGCGACATCGACTTTGGTAAAAACCAGTTAGTTATTGTCAGGAGAGCGGATGAAAAAGATGATCCTAGAACATATCAGCCTTTGGTGAAAACACTGGATCGTCGCCTCCCGATGAAAGATACCTTAGTACAAGAAATTCACCACTATATTCTTAATGGTCGGAAGAATATTCCTAATTCCACCAAGAATGATTTTCTGTTTGTAACCCATAAATTCGGTCCTACTCAAGGTCAGCCACTTTCAAAATCAGGTTATCAGAAAGTAATTGACGTTGTCCGGACAGCCTCAGCTGCATTATTTAATCTCACAGGCCATCAATTGCGGCATTCATGGAATGAGGCATTTTCCAATCAAATGGATGCAATGAATGAGTCACCCAGCCAGGAACAGCAAGAAAAAATGAGGTCGTATCTGATGGGTTGGAAAGAAGGCTCTGGAACAGCAAACCACTATAACAAGCGTTTCGTGAGAAAGAAGGCAAATGAAGCGGCGTTAAAATTGCAGCAAGGAATGGTTCGAGTGCCTGAAGGGGTATCTGATGAAAAATAACGACAAAAACCAAATTGTCTTGTCCGGAGAGCAAATTGTATCTAATGCAGGGTATTTATTTTGTCCAGATGATGAATATTGGCAATTAGATAAAAACACCAATGTTCCCGTAAGTTCTGTTTGTTCTTTGTTAGAAAAATCAATAGCAAAAAGCTATGTTAAGGTATTGATATATTATGCATCCAATTTGTCAGCAGCATATACGTACAATATCAATGCAAAATTTTTACACATGCTCAGGACTACATGTTCATCAGATATTACTGAAAGTGTATTAATTAACTACAGATCAACGCTTACAAGTGACACTGAATGGTATTTAGGCGCATTTCGTGCTTTCCTTAGAAGGTGGCATGACCTTGAGTATGATGGCATATCAGATGGCGTTATCGATTTACTTGACGGCTGGATTCTCAAAGGATGCATTAAAGGCGATCTCATAAAGAGGCTTGATCCAGTCAATGGCCCTCTTACTGATATTGAACTTCAAGCATTCAATGAGGGTGCGGTACAAGCCTATGAAAGGGATGCGATAACGATAACAGACTTAGCCTTGGGACTAGTAATTAGCAATACTGGTCGTCGCCCAATACAAATTTCTCATTTACGAATCAAAGATGTCCTAAAAGGTTCAAACAAAAAAAGTGAACCTTTTTATTTGTTGAATATTCCGCGTGGAAAGCAACGGGCTACTAAATTTCGAGGCAAGTTTAAGCAGTTCGCCATTACTCAAGAACTTTGGACGATACTGAATGCTCAAGCAATGCATGTGATTCAGTCCATCGAGAGTGTGCTTGGCTTTATGTTGCAAGAAATGGATAGAGTGGAATTGCCGCTGTTTCCTGATCTTAGCGAGTTTTCAAACGTTCATTCGCCTCGGCAACTGAGAGATACCTTAAAGATCGATCTATTGCATATTCAGTCATCGAAAATCAAAGAAAGATGTAAGTATATTGCAGGTGTTGCAGGTATACATTCTGAGCGTACTGGACAATTATTGAACATCAATCCTTATAGATTTCGCTACACTACAGGTACCAGAGCTGCAAGAGAAGGTTTTGGCGAAATGGTTATAGCTGAATTGCTAGATCATTCAGACACACAAAATGCAGGCGTGTATATCAAAAATATACCAGAGCATGTCGAGAAATTAGATCAAGCGGTTGGGCATTACCTAGCACCTTATGCACAAGCTTTTGCTGGTGTGCTTGTAGACACGGAATTAGATGCCAATCGAGGTAATGACCTCACTAGCCGTATTAGAGTGGATGGTGAAGGCATAGGAACCTGCGGAAGTTATGGTTTCTGTGGGGCGAATGTTCCAATTCCTTGCTATACCTGCATGCACTTCCAGCCATGGCTCGATGGCCCTCATGAAATAGCCTATGAAGAATTAATCTCAGAAAGGGAACGGCTATTTGAACTTACTGGAGACAAACAAATAGCTGCCGTCAATGATCGCAGTATTCTAGCCGTTGCCGATGTAATTCAGCGATGCGCTATACGAAGGGTTGAGTTAGCAAATGGCTAAAATATTTCATTTTAAACCGAAATTAGAAATTGATGCTGAACGCAATTTGATGGCGTTTATCAATCAATGCAGAACAGAACTTACTGTTTTTGGTAATGATTTAGATTGGGATGCGTGGAGATGGCCTAGAGCGGGGAACTTTACCAAGTCTGGTGTCCATTCACGCACTAAAGAAGAAGCCGATAAACTGGATGATAATTTTATTGATTTTGCAAAAGCCTACTTTCGGTATCAACAAGGGCATAAACCAACCGGTGCTAAAAACGAGCTGAAAGCGCTTCGGATGATTGAGGCAGCATTGCTTCAAAGTAACGTCTCTGCAAGTATTCAAAATCTATCCATACCTATTTTAGATGGAGCCTCGCAACTTATGAGGGATACCTATTTAAGCGGATCTGATTATCATGGTGGCAGGGAGTTAGAACGACTGGCTAAGTTTGTTACCTCGAAGAAGCTTATTGCAGCCGATCTAAGTGGATGGAGAAATCCGATAGCGCGTAAAAGAGATGAAATTCAAACAGGTGAAAAAGCCAAAGCACGGAGAGAGAAAAAGCTACCCTCTGAAGAAGCTTTAATAGCATTGGCCGAAATTTTTGCCTCCGAACCATCAGAACCAAAAGATATTTTTACTTCTTGTACCTTTGCAATGCTTATGTGCGCACCGTCTCGCATTACAGAGGTGCTGGAACTGCCTGTTGACTGTGAGGTGGAAGAGATTGATTCTAAGGGCGCGTCGCGCTACGGCTGGCGTTTTTACGCCGGAAAGGGATTTGGTGGCGATATAAAATGGATTCCAACGGAAATGGTTGGTATTGCTAAAGAAGCGATTAAGCGACTAACGAAACTAACTGAAGAATCGCGGAAGCTTGCTAAGTGGATTGAGGTAAAT
>CAMDNJ010000057.1 GCA_945902915.1 Crenothrix polyspora
TTGAGCATAACCTGGAATTTTTAAATGCGACACCGAAAAACCTGTCAAACCGGCTTTAGTGGCAGAACCTCTGCCGGTTGCGCCTTCATCACGAATTTCACCACCTGAACCAGTTGCAGCACCTGGGAATGGAGAAATGGCGGTGGGATGATTATGAGTTTCAACCTTCATCAATAAATGCGCGTCTTCTTCAACATAAGCATATTCACCCGTCTGCGCATTTCTGATAAAAACCTGCGCTTTAGAGCCTACAGCGACCGAAGCATTATCATGATAAGCCGACAAGATGCCTTCAGGACTCTTTGTGGCGGTATTGCGTATCATGGCGAATAAAGACTGAGCTTGTTCAACGCCATCAATCGTCCAATCGGCATTAAAGATTTTATGCCGACAATGTTCAGAATTGGCCTGTGCAAACATCATTAATTCTACATCGGTTGGATTTCTGCCCAGCTTTTGAAAACCATCGGTCAAGTAATCTATTTCATCATCCGATAAGGCCAGACCTAATTGTTGATTCGCTATAACCAATGCGTCACGACCTAGCTCGATAAGCTTAATAGCGACTAAGGGTTTAGGACTGTGCTGGCTAAATAAATCAGGTTCAGTGCTCCCAAGTAAAACCGACTGCGTCATCCGATCATGCAACAACGTGGCTAGCTGAGTTTTAATATCATCTGTTAAGTGTGCATCAGTGACTAAACTATACAGAATTCCGCGTTCTATACGTTTAATTGAGATTAAACCACAACGCTGAGCAATTTCAGTGGCTTTACTAGACCAAGGAGAAATCGTGCCTGAACGCGGCACAACCAATAGTGATTCTTGCGCTTCATTAACATTAATGTGATCTGCGCCATAAGCAAGTAACTGATCTAAGACAGTCATTTGCTGATCATTTAATTCAAGCTCAGTATCTATAAAATGTATAAATTGAGCAGATACAGCCCTCACAATAGGGCTTATGTCTTGCAATTGAGCCAGTAATTTTTTTAAACGAAAGTCAGATAGTGCGAAGGTTCCAGAGATTTTTAACATGAGAGAAAACAGTCAATATGAATAGTTTAATTAATAGCGCAAATCATAGCGCCAAAGTAGGCTGTACTAAATTAAACGTTAATTATTTATGTGTCGCCAAATCAGCTTTAATTGATTCTTGCAACAATGTTAATAACTTAGCACTGTCGGCATCAGCTATGGGTTTTTGATCTTTATCAAGCACGGTAACGTCAGTCTGAGACTGATCTTTATCTAGCTTAATGAGGTAAGTTTTTTCATTGCTACTTAAAATACCCAGCAGGCCTTTAAGGCTATCCATATAGGTTACTTCTCTTTTTTCATGCTCATCAGGATCAAATTTTAAGGTAAATAGACCTGCCTCCTGATCACGCACCATGACTTCGAGTGCTTTTCTGCTTAAAGATTTACTTAAAATACGCCAAGCTCTGAGGTAAGGCACATTTAACCGTAGACGATTTTCGCCTTTATCTACGTTAATTCGCTCAACAGTAATAAGCTTAGCGGCTAATTCTTCTTCATCAGTATAAGCTTTGTCTGCTATAGGTGTGTTCGAGGAATGACTGGCAGTAGCAATAGCAGGTTTTGTTAGGTCATTAGTCGCTGTAACTGATGCTTTATTGACAGGCTCAGCTCGAGTCATGGCTTTAGGCAAGACTGGTAAGACATTAACTTTTAAATCTGCAGGATAAATGAGCGGAGGAAGTTCAGTCGTATATTGATACTCTTTTTCCTTATCAGGAAAATAACTTTTTATTTGGCTACAAGCTGATAAAAAACTTAAGACAATAACGGTGATGATAGCTAATATAGTTTTCATTAAATGACTTCTGCTTGACGCAATGCATCGCGTACTAGATCAAAACAATCGGCTGTAAGCCAAGTTAACGGTAAGCGTATGCCTTTACCGATCAAACCCATCTCTGCAACGGCCCATTTAACTGGAATGGGGTTGGACTGTATAAATAAACGACTATGTAAAGCATTTAATTTGCTATCCAGTGCTAGGGCTGTATCTTTATCTCCTGTCATTGCAGCCCAAATCATGTCATGAACTAAGTGAGGTGCGACATTTCCTGTGACTGAAATCGTACCATTAGCACCTAACAAACAAAACTCACAACTACTAGCATCATCACCGGTATAAATAGCAAAATTCACGCCCACTAGCTCACGTATTTCTTGATAGCGAGATAATTGTCCAGTCGCCTCTTTAACACCGACAATATTAGTGATGTGAGATAAACGCCCTATGGTTATTGGCAGCATATCGCAGGCTGTACGCCCTGGCACATTGTATAAAATTTGAGGGATATCAACAGCCTCAGCAATAGCTTTATGATGCAGATACAAGCCTTCTTGTGTAGGTTTATTATAATAGGGGGTTACTATCAAGCAGGCATCAACGCCCAGTTCTTTAGCTTTTTGGGTAAGTGTAATCGCTTCTTTAGTTGAATTTGCACCTGTACCGGCAATCACAGGAATTTTACGATCAGTGACTTCAACGATAAACCTAATCACATCACAATGCTCATCTTCATCCAAAGTTGCTGATTCACCTGTGGTGCCTACTGCAACTAGGGCATCAGTGCCCTGCTCTATATGGTACTCGACTAATTTCTTTAGACTATCCTTGTCCACATCACCATTTTCAAACATGGGTGTAACTAACGCTACGATACTACCTTGAATCATGAAATCTCTAGCTCAAAATTATACGGTTACAAAATTTAGGTCATTATAACAAGCAAATACATAAAAAAGGTATTTACAACTAGGCTTATATCCTAAAGTAGCGTTTAAAGTTGTTCTTTAAAACTGATTACTTGGCTAAGTCACTTAATCTATTTATTGGCGCTAGACTTTTTTAGCCCTAATTTCAGCGACCTTATATTTGACTATGTATTATTGCTGACATATCATCATCTACGTTAGTCAAGGAATAATAGCTTAAAGAAATTAAAACATGGAATGCAATATCATTCATCACCTTCAAGCTTAATTCACGTTCAAAAACAATTTAATAAAGATAGCTAAAGTTATATTTGAAATTTCCGGTACCTAAATAATTTTGTTAACACCAAGATAATATAATTACTTAGAGCTTTTTGTTTTAAGGACCTTTAATTAAGGACACTTAAGTAACAACCATTACTTTTAAATTTATACAGGATTATCAACCTTATATGGCACTAAAAAACGATATCAAAACAAAAGTAAAAAATATCGTTGATGTAGATTTGGATATCATTGATGTGCCCTATGTACCTAAAATTGGTGATCCTAAATTAAAAACAAGTAATACTGGTCTACTTTTTGAAGCGACCACCGTATATATTGAAATGCGCGGTTTAACTAAAACCCTCAATAATTATAATAGATCAACAGTAATTAAAATTCGTAGTGTATTTTTAGAGACTATCTTTGACATAGCCAATGAAAATAATGGTTCTGTCACCAACTTTAACGAGAATAGTGCCTTGTTATTTTTCCATGGCGCATCAAAAGAAACTTTATCTAATGCTGTAATCACGGCGATGAAAATTAAATTTATGCTCGCAAATGAGCAACAAGGTATAAAACCACTGATCAAAAAATTTATTGACCTTGATTTTGGCATAGGCATAGATCATGGCAAAAATCTTTGTACTCGCATTGATATCAGCAATAATCAAACGTATGGTTTATTCTGGGTAGGAAACGCAATAGATAGAGCCACTATAATAGGGCGTGAATGCAAAGCACCTAATCATATTGGAATATCTCATCATGTACACGAAAATCTAAAAGATTATCCAAAGTATATCATTCGAAAAAATTACAGCGGATATGATGAAAAGGTTAATATTTGGGATCGTACTAAATTTATTTACAACGATAACTACGAATATTATTACCATTCAGATGGCTATTTAAGTTTTGATTAACTAGTTCTTTATCATGTAATTGACGATTATCTTCTCAAACTCCAACCCTAATGGTTTTTGCCGTGCCTAATATTCACGAAACACAAGACAACGATGATAGATATTTAGGGCAGTTCATTCCCTTACACTACCATCATCACATGCTCACTTCTGAATACAGAATGGGGGCATTCAAAACAGCTATAGAACATACTGTTTTTTCAGGCGCTAAAGTATTAGAGTTAGGCGGTGGTTCTGGTGTTTTATCGTGGTTTGCTGCCGCAAAAGCTGAGAAAGTTTGGTGTGTTGAATATAATCCTGACTTAGTTATAGAAGCCCGTAGGTTACTTCAGCTAAATACAGGCAGTGATTGCATCGAACTGATACACGACGATGCTTTTAGTTACTTACCCCCTGAGCCTGTTGATATTGTTATTTGTGAAATGCTCCATCCTGCAATGCTGGTTGAAAAACAGATTAATGTCATTAAACAATTTAAAGAACGCTACCGTCAACAAATTAGCAGTACCTTGCCACGATTTTTGCCCGAAGCAGTTGTTCTGGCCGTTCAGTCGATACAGCAGAACTATGTATTTATGGGCTTTCATGCACCCATCATTGCATTCCAAATACCGATAGCTCCGCATATGGATACCACTGAATTAGCAGCACCTCAGGTTTATAGTTCTGTAGATTATTCCAAGGAGATGTCTGAAAAATTTACTTGGGAAGGTCAATTTATACTAGAAGCCGGTTCAGTAAACGCATTACGTTTTATTACCAAAAACATCTTATGTATATCAGGAACAGATAACGAAATCACTGAATGGCATAACCCACACCTGATTTTACCTCTAACAGAACCTTTAGACGCTAAAGCAGGAGACATACTGCAAGTCAGTTTCAATTACTCAGCGGGCGGTTCATTGTCTCAGTTACAAAACTCCATTAAGGCGACAATTGTGCGACCTTAGAATTACCTAACAACTCCTCGCATCTAAATAACGCCTCAATAAATCAAGTGATAATAAGGCTGCTTGATTTTGTTTGCGTTGAATAGATCCTGCAATTAAATGACTCACTCTTTGAAAACCCGTATCCGTTAATAGAACGGTATACAGTTCTATAGTTTTTTCTGTGTTATTTAAGCACTCCTTATCACCCGCATAAAGCTGCACCAAGACATAGTCAGCAGTAGTCAATTTTTGTTGTTCATAAGCTATAGCTTTAGCAACTACCATTAAATCTATGTTTGGCTCTGGTTCAAATTTTAATGGTTGATAACTTGCGCTGAGCAACCAATCATAGCCCATACATTTTGCTGCTAATAAACCGTGACTAAGTGTTTCTAGGACCGCTAAAGAAGTTTGACGGACAATCATCTGTTTATTTATTTCAAAAGCCAGATCACCGGTTGCAACACCTAAGCCATCAATAGCAAATACAAATTCACCTAGCTGTGCTTTGAAATTATCAATTAAAGCCATCATCTTCTGCCTAGAGTAAGCAGCGGGAAATAGTAATTTAATATGAACATCGTCAGTACCAGCACGAAAACCTAAGTGTACTGAGGCAGGAATTTCAATATTGTTAATTAGAACCTGTAAAGCCGATTCACCAGCCCCAAAAGTCTTAAAGGTAATTAACAATCCTGGTTGCAAGGCAAAGCGCTGGGGTAAGGTAGCTAATATCTGCTCCTGAAATAAATGCTTCATTTCCATAGGCACGCCCGGTAAAAAAACAAACCAACAACGCCCATATTGCAATGAAAAACCAGGCGCAGTCCCCCAATGATTATCAATGCGTTCCGCACCCTGTGGTAACAGAGCTTGTTTACGATTTGATGCTGGCATATCTCGCTGTCGGATAGCAAAGAATTGAGCGATTTGCTCATAAGCCTCGGCATCAAAGATTAATGGGCAGTTAAAGGCTTCAGAAACCGCTAATGCTGTCAAATCATCACTGGTAGGGCCAAGCCCACCGGTACATATACAACAATCGGCACGCTGAGCAATATCTACTAATAAGCTCACTAGTTCTGAGAGATTATCGCCCACCGCCGTATGTCGTGTTACCGTAAAGCCCATAGCCACAGCCTGTTGCGACAGCCAAGCAGCATTGGTATCCACTATTTGTCCGGTGACCAATTCTTCGCCTTGTGAAAATATTTCCAGTAGCGGGTTCATTTTACAAACTCATGTAGTAATGCAGTATGCCAAAGTGGCAGAGTGATTAAACTTAACGCCGTAGTGACAGTTACGATCATTGCATACAAGGCACTATCCAGCTTATACCGATCACAAAAAACCACACCTAAAACCATACTCGGCATAGCCATATCCATAACGGCTGCCGCCTTAAACTGCCCTGACATGGGTAAGTAACTTGCGACTAACGCTGCAAACAGCGGCATGAGGATGATTTTAATTAAAACGACCGGCAGTACATAAGGGATGTTTTTGATTTTAATTGCTTTCCAACTTAAAGCTAAACCTAAGGAAAACAACATTAAAGGCACTACGGCAGATGATAGTTTTTGCAAACTACCCAATAACCAATCTGGCGCAACAACGCCATTAAGATTTAACAACACCGCCAAAGCCGCAGCCCAAAAAGGTGGGGCATTCAAAAATGATAGCGTTGATTTTGGCTGTTCAGACTCATCTACACCATAATGCCGGACTATCATAATACCGATGGTAAATAAAAACGGTGCTGTTGCAAACAAATCCATTTGTATCGCTACCGAGCGCGCCCAACCGCCAAAAGCTTGCTCTAATACAGGTAAGCCCAGATAAGTTACATTAGGAAAGGCTGCCGCTAGTATCATGGCGCCTAGACGCTTATGTTCAAACTTAAATAAGGTGCCTACCGTCCAAATGCAGATTATGGCAAAGCCAATACTGCTAATACCCAACAAACTAAACTGAAAAGATTGTAAGCCTATGTTCGCCGTCCATAGCACATCAAGCACCATAGCGGGCAATAGCAAATAATATACAAAGGTGGTTAATACCGTTCGAGTTTGTTCGGCTTCTAATCCTGCGGGTTTTAGCAAGCGCCAAATAACTCCGCTAGCCATTAACAGCGTCATTTTTACTAAGGTTGAGTTCATAATGTTGGCTACCAGTTTAAGACAGGGCAGTTTAGCTTAATCATTCACTTTTAGACAAGGTTCTCTTAAGAGCAGACAAAAGGCTAAGGACTAAAGCCTCGCATCTGTACCACCTTAAGTTGGTAACCATAATATTTGTTTTTTTTTAAAAGTGAGAATATAGATTCAATGTAAAAGCAAGTTACTGTAAAATATCGATTTCTGTCAGTGTTACGGCAGGTGATGATAACATTTCTGCCCACTCGTTTAGTTCAATAATTTGAGGATGATATGCAAAACTTTTTAAAATATTGCCGCTTAAGCTTCATTATTTCTATGCTGGGCTGTAATGCCGCCAAAGCAAGTAATGATCCACTCGAATTAATATCACCTCAAGACGCGTCTATGTTATCGGCTGAAAAAAAAGCCATCATCATTGATGTGCGTGAAGATAGCGAATGGAATACCGTCCATATTCCCGGTGCCCTTCACATTCCCTTGGCGCAATTAAACACGCGTTTATCTGAATTACAGTCTTACAAAAATTCTGCCATTATTACTCAATGTCGTTCTGGCGCACGTTCTGCTAAAGCTTTAGATATCTTAAAGTCAGCTGGCTTTAGCCAGGTTCAAAATATGGAAGGTGGCTTAATCGCTTGGCATAAAGCAGGATTAAAAACTCAATAAATACTAGGCACACGTTTACGTGTTGCGCATCATACAATCTTAATAAATATTACCCTATGTCCTTTATATCAAGCAAACCCATCCCCGTCCGTGAACGCTTAATTATGGCCTTGGATGTCTCTAGCATCCCCGAAGCTATGGCCTTAGTTGAAGAACTCGGCGACTCTGTTATTTTTTACAAAGTGGGCATGGAACTGTTTATGTCGGGTGATTATTTTGGTTTTATCGAATGGTTAAAACAACAAAATAAGAAAGTCTTCGTTGATTTAAAGTTCTTCGATGTACCCGCAACTGTGGGTCGCGCTATTAAAGCTTTAAGCAGTAAAGGTGTAGATTTAGCCACTATTCATGGCAACGACGCCATCATGGAAGCTGCGGCTAAAGAAAAAGGTGATCTTAAAGTACTGGCAGTCACGGCCTTAACTAGTTTAGATCGTGGTGACTTAGATGATTTAGGCTTTCAATGTGATGTACGTGAACTGGTCTTGTCTAGGGCAAAACGAGCGCTGCAAATCGGTTGCGACGGCATAGTTTCATCAGGACTTGAAGTCTCCATGCTCAGAGAAGAGCTAGATCATAAATTATTAGTCATTACCCCAGGCATACGTCCGGTTGATAATCGTGAAGAAGATGATCAAAAACGCGTAGTCAGTGTTGAAATGGCTATGCAAAATGGTGCTGATTATATCGTAGTTGGCAGACCTATTCGTGATGCAGAAGATCGAAAAGCCATGGCTGAAAAAATACAAAGCCAGATCCTAGCCCAATTTTCAACTCATTGAGATTTTTAAGGCGAAAGGCTAAAGTTACCTCAATTTTTTGACCTTTGCCTTTGCCTTTCGCCTTTCGCCCTTAACCTTTCGCACCCAAATCTTTAATCCAACCTTATGATGCACTTTGACCCAGCCTTTACCTCCTCCTATGTCGTTGCCTTTATTATGGGCATATTTAGTAGCATGCATTGTATTGGCATGTGCGGCTCTATCATAGGCACACTGACTTTAAGTCTGAGCCCTGAAATACGCAATCATAAAAAAAGACTACTACCTTTTGTTTTTAATTATAACTTTGGGCGCATCACCAGCTATACGATTGCCGGCACCTTAATAGGCGGAGTAGAGTTATTAATAACTCTGCCACTGGGAGACGTACATGGGCATCGTGTTTTACAAATCATTTCCGCTGCCGTCATGGCCGGTGCAGGACTTTACATCGCTGGCTGGTTTCCACGCTTCGCTTATATTGAAAAAGCGGGGGTATTCTTTTGGAAAAAATTAGAGCCTTATGGTCGAAAATTAATCCCCGTTAAAAGCCTCACTCACGCTTATCTTTTTGGCATGGTTTGGGGTTGGTTACCCTGCGGTTTAGTCTATGCCGCCTTAGCACTAGCGGCAACCACCGGCGACATCAGCAAAAGTGCACTGACCATGTTGGCGTTTGGCTTGGGCACTTTACCGGCCGTGATGGGCGTCGGTATAATGACGCAATTTTTAATGCGCTTATCCAAAATGAACCGTTTTAAACAAATAATAGGTTTGTTTATGATCATTCTATCTCTATTAGCGGGTTTACCTTGGCTTAACCCTATGGCTTATCTCCATATGGCCAACCACTAAGGAGGTTGTCATGAGTCAGTTTAATTCGATCATCGGCCAATCGCCCACCTTAGAATCTTTGATACGTAGCGCCAAAATGGTCGCTGCAACTGACGTCACTGTTTTATTACACGGTGAAACCGGCACGGGTAAAGAAATCTTCGCTAATGCCATACAAAAAGCGAGTGCTCGCGCTGACAACGCTTTTATCACCTTAAACTGCGCAGCCCTGCCAGAAAGTCTAATTGAATCAGAATTATTTGGCCATAGAAAAGGCTCTTTTACCGGCGCTACAGCAAACACGAAAGGACTGTTTCAGGCCGCAGATGGTGGCACTCTATTTCTCGATGAAATTAATTCCCTGCCCTACACGATACAAGCCAAATTATTACGCTTTTTAGAGTCGGGTGAATGTTTGGCGATTGGCGACACTAAACCTTATCATGTTGATGTGCGCATTATCGCCGCGACCAATACTGACCTACTTAAACTGGTGACGACTAAGGAATTTAGATCGGATTTATATTATCGGCTAAATGTAGTCCCTTTAGAATTACCCTCCTTAAGTCATCGTAATGACGACATAGAAGCCTTGATCAAGCATTTCATGGATAGGATGGCTGTTACGCATACGACAGAAGCCACAAAATTCAGTAAACCGGCCTTGAAAGCACTCAAAGCATATCCTTGGCCAGGCAATGTTCGTGAATTACGAAATTTATGCGAAAGACTGAGCATACTGATGGCAGGAAATACCATCGAACTTGAGCATCTACCCCAAGAATTTATCAATCCCAACACACCAAAAATCGACCCACTGCTGCTGCCTGAACAAGGCATAGAGTTGGATGCTTTAGAAGCCAACTTCATACAACAAGCCCTTAATCGGACTAAAGGTAATCGCAGCAAGACTGCTAAACTTCTTGGGCTTACCCGAGATACGTTGATTTATCGTATGCAAAAACATGGCTTTCATTGATATAACACAACTTGGATGAATATTTTGCCTTGTTAGATTTATTTTATACTTAGATATAACCTCCGCAAGATCGATAATTCTCGTCGCTAGTCTTTTTTAAGTATCTATAGCCGCAAAGGCTTTTGGTACAGGTTCATTAACATCTAGCAGAGTTCATCTTAGCTTCCCAGCAATAGCGCTGAACCTTACTAGAGGTGTGGTGCAGTTATCATAAAGTCTGCGCCAAGTATTCATAGCTCTGCGTTGACTATATACACATACCTGCAACTATTCCTAAGCTTATACCAAGCTACAATGGTGCTACGTAGACTCCTCGTAACTCTATACCAAGCTGCAATGGAACCATAAAAACTTGGCGTAACTCTATGCCAAGCTGAAATGGAACCATAGAAACTTGGCGTAACTTTATGCCAAGCTGTAATGGAACCATAGAAACTTGGCCTACATTAGTCTCCCCCTTCGAAAATGAGGTGCTAGGGGGATTTATTAAATAAAATCTCCCTTAAGCCCTCTTTTCAAAGATGGGGACTGAATAATTACACTTTAATGACACCAAATTAAACTGACGGTTAGTGATCTCAAATACATTAAATAACTGATTTACCTAAACTTATATTGATGCTTAGATTCAACTAATAAGTGCAAGTCATTTTTATCAGAATTGAAAGTGCTTAGCTGATATAGTTTAAGGCTTTTTCAATCCGACTAAAGACGAGTAAGCATCATGTCTGGATGCCAGGCTATTGGAATTGGACACATCGTTGGATTTGGATACCTAGACTATGGGCACAGCCACCCAGACCATGGAACCATGAAGAATGTGTATGTTATGCTATGGAACGCGGAGAATAACCTTAACGCTAGCTATCGCTGTTCGACTAGATTGCTAAAAAATGGGTATGCGACAACTTCTGTTGAAGCTGTTTTACTCCAAAGCACTATTTATCGATCGACACTGCTACAAAACCTAATCACCAAGGACATCGATGAATAAAAAAACCATCATTCCTCAACACAGTCCTTTCCCCACGGCAAAGCAAGATGCTGGCAGAGTGGTCTATGATGCTGGTACCCCGCAAAGTCACTCTCCTTCCTATCGTTTAGCCTATGATGATTTTGACTTTATTATGCGTGACGAATTACGTCCCGTGCGTTTACAGTTAGAGCTACTTAAACCAGAACTAAGCCAACTCGAACAAAACATCCAAGCCACCGTCGTTATCTTCGGTAGCGCTAGAATTAATGAACACGTTAACGCAGAAATAATACTAAACGAAGCAGAGCACTCAGCAGACTCTGACAAAATCCAAGTCGCTAAACGTATGCTGGCTAAAAGCCATTACTACGATGAAGCACGAAAGCTAGGTACACTCATTACTTTATGTGAACATAATTTAACGGTAGTCACTGGTGGTGGGCCAGGTATTATGGAGGCGGCTAATCGGGGCGTGGCCGATGTTATGGGTAAAAGCATAGGTCTTAATATCGTTTTGCCAGGTGAACAAAAACCCAATAGTTACATAACCCCTGAGCTTTGCTTTCAGTTTCATTATTTTGCCATCCGTAAAATGCACTTTCTGATGCGTGCCGCTGCGCTGGTCGCTTTTCCGGGCGGCTTTGGCACCTTAGATGAAATCTTTGAAGCCCTGACCCTGATACAAACCCAAAAAGTAAGGCCCATACCCGTTATTCTTTTTGGTAAAGCGTATTGGGATCAGTTAATCAACTTTGATTTTTTAGTTGCAGAAGGCGCTATTAACGCCAATGATCGTGATCTTATACAATACGCAGAAACCGCTGAACAAGCCTGGCAACTGATACTTGAAGGCTATACCATTAACGACAATCAAGCATAAGGCTTCATTTAAATAGCGTTGCAGAACCTTTAGCCAATGGCTGGAGGTTCTTTTTATGTGTTCGTGAAAACAAATTGCTGCCTTTGCTGCACTAAGTGAAGCACTAATAATTAAAGCAGAAGCTGAGCTATGCATTTCAATTTCATGCGAACTTAACACGACCATGGCGATTGAATTAGTTAGGCAATTTCTAAATTGAGAGCAGCTAAAAGAGATTGCGTTTTGAATGACAGCTTCTTGATTTAATAGTAATAGCCAAGGTTCATCATAAATGGAGCAATAGACTGCCCCATATCATCACAATAACTATCAATAAAGGGTGTTTTTCAAGCTAGCCTTAAGTCTTTTACCACGCGCACGATGTTTTGATCTAGTGCGATGGTTTCTATGCTGAAACCTAGCTTAGTCACTAGCGATAACATGGGTTGGTTTATGGCCAGCACTTCGCCTTCAAAAAATAACATGCCTTTGGCTTTGGCTGATTGCATTAAGCTGTTCATTAGGCGAGTGCCTATGCCTAGACTATGGCAATCATCAGCCACTACAAGTGCAAACTCGACTGATTGGCCATCTGGATTCATTAGGTAGCGACCCACAGCCAGTTCGGTGGTTTTATGTTCATCATCGGTAATGGCAATAAAGGCCATTTCTCGATCATAATCAATTTGCGTAAAGCGTACGATCATTTCTGGGGTCAGTTCGTGTAAGGCTTGCATAAAACGAAAGTATTTGGTGCGCTCCGACAAACGACTATGAAAATTAGTTTCTAAATCGGCATCTTCGGGACGTATGGGGCGTATGCAGATATTAACGCCATTGCTTAATTGATAGTGCGAGATCAGCTCATGAGGATAAGGATGTATCGCCATGTGCGCATAATGGCTGAGTTGATTAGATAATTGCGCTTTGATACGAGCATCTACAGCGATGGCACCATGCTCATCAACGATTAAGGGATTAATATCCAGTTCTAAGATTTCTGGTAATTCACTGACCATGGTTGAGACATTGAGCAGAACTTCAATTAGCGCTTTAGTGTTGGCGGGGGGTAATTGCCTAAAAGCTTTTAAGTATTTAGCGGCTTTGGTTTTGGCAAGCAGTTGTTCAACCATATAGATGTTAAGTGGAGGCAGGGCAACAGCGTTATCTTGCAGAATTTCTACCAAGGTGCCGCCTAGGCCAAAACTAATCGCTGGGCCAAATACAGGGTCTCTGACTACGCCTATCATTAATTCCCTGCCACTAGGGCTTTTAAACATAGGTTCAACTGTCATGCCTACCGTGCTAATGTCAGGATGCGCTTTTTTAATCGCAGCTTCCATTTCGGTATAATGTTTAGAGATGTCTTGAACGCTGTTTATGTTGAGTCTAACACCGCCTATATCTGATTTATGGCTGAACTCGGCCATGTTTACTTTTAAAACCACTGGAAAGCGCAGAGTTTCGGCGGCAATCATGGCGTCTTTGGCACTAGCAACACTAATGGTTTGAGTAACTGGTATATTAAAGGCAGCCAAGATGGCTTTAGATTCTTGTGCGGTTAATACTTGGCGACCTTCGGAGAGCACGCGTTCGATAATTAAGCGTGCGCCTGTCACATCAGGCTGAGCAAGTTCATCTGTCGCTGTTGGGATTTGTTTAAGCAGGATTTGGTTTTCAGCATAGTTGGCTAAAAATGAGAAAGCATCGACCGCTGTTTCAGGCGTATTAAAGTGCGCAACCTTGCTGTTAGCAAATAAATCACGCCCTGCTTGAACTTTGGCGCCGCCCGTCCAAGAAGCCAATACCGGTTTATGGCTGGCTTTGGCGCCGTCAATAATGCATTGAGCGACTAGAGTGGGTTCTGTCATAGCTTGCGGCGTTAATATGACTAAAATGCCATCAATGTTGTCGTCGTTAATGCAAACCTCTAGGGCTTGTTGATAACGGTCAGCCGTCGCATCCCCTAAAATGTCGATAGGATTGGCATGTGACCAATGAGTCGGTAATACGGTATTTAAACTGTCTAAACTTTCAGGGCTTAATTCAGCTAATGTGATGCCGACATCTTCGGCGCGATCAGTACTCATCACACCAGGGCCACCGGCATTGGTAATAATGGCTAGACGATCTTTTGTAACCACATAATTATTAGCAAGCACTCTAGCTGCCGAAAATAATTCGGTAATGCTATAGACTCTAACCACGCCGGCTCTGGCAATGGCTGCATCGAAAACATTATCGCCGCCTACCATCGCGCCGGTATGAGACATGGCAGCTTTACAGCCGGCTTCATGGCGACCTGATTTTATTAAGATGACTGGTTTTAAACGTGCAGCGGCTTTAAGGCCACTTAAAAAACGTCGGGCATCACGTATGCCTTCGACATACATTAAAATGCCGGTGGTTTTACTGTCGGTCGCCAAATAATCTAAGACTTCACCAAAATCTATATCAGCCGCGCCACCCATAGAAACTACAGTGGAAAAGCCGATGTCCTGAACTTTTGCCCAATCTAGGATGGCCGTGCAAACAGCACCGGATTGAGATAATAAAGCCAGGCTGCCGCCTTTAACAGTGCCATCGCCAAAGGTGGCATTCAGTTGGGCACTAGGACAAATAACGCCTAAGCAATTAGGGCCAATAATACGAATATTATAACGGCGGGCAATGGCTAACATTTCTTGTTGTAGGCGCTGACCTGCTGCACCTAATTCACTAAAACCGGCGCTGATGATAATGACGGAGCTAACCCCTTTATCACCACATTGACGCAATAGGTCAGGCACAGTCGACGCGGGTGTGGCGATGACCACTAGATCCAAGTCTTCAGGGACGGCATGTAAATCAGGGTAAGCTTTGAGACCTAATAATTGCTGATGTTTAGGGTTAATCGGATAAAGTCCTCCACTAAAGCCAGCCTCTTGCATGTTTAACAGTAAGCGATAGCCGACGCTATTTTCGCGCTCTGAGGCACCAACTATAGCAACTGTTCGAGGGGTAAAGAAATGTTTTAAATAATGAGGACCCATGTTTGCTCCGTAGCTATGATAGATATACAAGGTTTTATGGTTTATGTTGTACAGGGAAAGACAGTATTGTTAGTAAGTGATGTTACGCAATAACGTTGTTTTACTCTCGTTTGCCGCGCCGAGCACCGCAGGTATTGTTGGGATTAGCCCGAAGGGGCGCGGCATGGATGCCGCGCGTCGGTAGGAGGGCAGGAACTAGCTGCAATCAAGCCGCCTTTTCTTTGGAGACTTTCTTTTGGCGGAGCAAAAGAAAGTATCTCGCCTTCGGGTGCGAATACCCGATTAACACATCGTCGCAATAGCGACCTCATTATTTTATTTTTAAACTGCTGAATGGCTGCGTAACATCAGCGATCCATTCCCCAGAAAGCGGGGA
>CAMDNJ010000058.1 GCA_945902915.1 Crenothrix polyspora
AGCCAACTCTAAATTCAATTCCCCCATCAATTTAATATAACTAATATATTGTTGGGTAATTTGAGCAATTGGGATATTCACAATATCTAGATTTTGTCGCCTAATCAAATACAGCAATAAATCCAAAGGGCCTTCAAATAAATCTAAAAACACCTCTAAAGCATCCGGTGGTATATAAAGATCATCGGGAAGCTTTTTAAAAGGTGCGCCATTAACTATGGCGAAAGCCGCAGGCATTGCCTCTACTGAGGCAATCGCAGTCATATCCTAGCCTTATAAAAATTGTTATTGATATGATTCACCTTATATTCATTTCAAAAGCCGCTCTACAGCTACAGCTACAGCTACAGCTACAGCTACAGCTACAGCATTAACTTTTAAAAAGTCACATACCAGCAATGGAAAAAAACAATTTCTGAGCAATAAACAGTGGATATTCTAAAATGACATTTAAAATTTTACTATAAAGCAGCACTAACAAAAGTATAAAGCCATAGCGTTCTAAGCGATTATATTGGCTAGCCCAGTAACGGGGTAAAATACCCGTCAAAATACGACTGCCATCTAAGGGTGGAATCGGTAATAAGTTAATCATAGCTAACACTAAATTAATTGAGATCCCAGCAACACCAGTATAAATTAAAGGCAATGAAATGGCTTCTGCATTAGTGCCAATAAAAATGCCTAATCGGATGATAAGCGCCCACAAAAAAGCCATTATTAAATTCGAAACTGGACCAGCCAAGGCAACAATAGCCATATCTTGCAAAGGTCGTTTAAAATTTCTAGGATCCACTGGCACAGGTTTGGCCCAGCCAAAAATAAACCCCGTACCTGTCATTAATAATAAACCAGGCAAAATAATGGTCCCTAACAAATCAACATGTTTTATGGGATTTAAGGTTAATCGACCCAGTCTAGACGCGGTATTATCGCCATACTTTTTTGCCACCCAACCATGCGCGACTTCATGCACGGTAATTGCAAAAATAACCGGTAATATCCACACGGCTATGCGTTGGATAACACTCAATTCATCCATCATCTATTTCTCCTCACTTAGTTCAACATGGGCGCAAGACCTTTGCCTTGCCGGATAATCTCTATGCCATCATTTGAAAACTCAATCATAGTGGTCTCTTCATGTTCAATAATACCGGCGTCTATAATCAAATCCAGCTCATGTTCTAGCTTATCTTTGATGTCATAAGGATCCGTCATAGCCTCAGTATTCCCGGGCAAGGCTAAGGTGGAACTGAGCAACGCTTCACCTAACTCCTGTAGCAGCAATTGCGTAACGGGATGATCTGGTATGCGTATGCCTATGGTTTTTTTCTTGGGATGTTGCAATCTACGCGGCACTTCACGTGTAGCCTCTAAGATAAAGGTAAAAGGCCCTGGTGTTAATGCCTTAATCAATCGATAGGCATCATTACTAATTTTAGTGAAGGTTGATACCTGCGTTAAATCCTTACAGACCAAGGTAAGATTATGTTTATCATCTAACTGCCTGATGCGTCGAATCTTATCCATCGCTTGTTTGTCGCCGACCTGACAAGCCAAGGCATAAGATGAATCAGTAGGGTAAGCAATAACACCACCTTTACGTATAATATCAACCGCTTGATGAATTAAGCGTAATTGCGGATTTATGGGATGTATTTCAAAAAATTGAGCCATTATGACGATTTCTATATCATTATTTTTTTTAATTATACCGTACATCCAGACATGCTTGCATGTATGAATACAAGCGGTCAGTTTTTAAAAGTATTACGCTTAAGTTTTCGTATCTAGCTCAAAGTTAAAAATACAGTAAACTAAGCAGCTTACTCTTTGGTTTTGCCAGCAATGACCATTAACTTCATAAATATAAGCATGACAACTCTTTCACCAGCAATTGATATAAAACCTTTCCTTGATGAAGATCTGGGTACTGGCGACATTACTGCAGCAATCATTCCTGCAACAACACAGGCAGTTGCTGAAGTAGTAACGCGTGAAGCAATGGTATTGTGTGGCAAACCTTGGTTTGATGCGGTATTCCAGCATTTAGACAGCAACGTTAGTATTACTTGGTATGCCGATGAAGGGGAAAGTCTACAAGCAGGTGCCACTCTATGTAAACTTAAAGGCTCAGCAAGACCTTTATTAACGGGCGAGCGCACCGCCTTAAATTTATTACAAACCTTATCGGCAACCGCAACTCAGTCAAGACAATATGCCGAAGCGGTCACTGGTACGCATTGTAAAGTTTTAGATACCCGAAAAACATTACCAGGTTTAAGGATCGCCCAAAAATATGCGGTAGCTTGCGGTGGCTGTTATAACCATCGCATAGGCTTATATGATGGCGTACTCATTAAAGAAAATCATATTATGGCTGCGGGCTCTATTAGTAAAGCCATACAACTAGCGCGTGAACTCACCTCATTAACTGTGGAAATAGAAGTCGAATCACTACAGGAATTCATGGTAGCGCTTGCAGCGAAGCCTGATCGAATTATGCTCGACAACTTTAGCCTAGACGCCTTAATTGAAGCCGTATCATTAAATAATGGCGCTATAGAACTCGAAGCGTCTGGCAATATTGGTTTAAATAATATTCGCGCCATAGCTGAAACAGGCGTTGATTTTATTTCCATAGGCGCATTAACTAAGAATATTAAAGCCATTGACTTATCCATGCGTATAAGTTTAGTTAATTAAGCTATAGTGTATTTGCCAAGTCTTGAAATGAACCTCTTCGCTGAAATAATTTAGCCACCTAAACTAAATTTTAATTTATGTCGATAAACCTTGCCATACAGCAACTATTCTGCTAAAAATGCGCATTTTTTATTATCCTGTCTTTAGGAGTTAATGAATGGCCGATAATGCTACACCGAATGCCTCACCTTTCAGCTTTGTGCCTTATAAAGAAATAGAAGGCCAAGAGTATATGAATGAAGTTCAACTTAAGCATTTTGAGACTATTCTTAAAAACTGGAAAAATCAGCTCATGCACGAGGTAGACCGTACGGTGCTGCATATGCAAGATGATGCCGCTAACTTTCCTGACCCCAATGATCGTGCGACTCAGGAGTCAGAGTTTAGCTTAGAATTAAGGACTCGTGATCGTGAGCGCAGACTGATCAAAAAAATTGATGAGGCCTTAAAAGAAATTGAGTCTGGTGGTTATGGCTTTTGCGAATCGTGCGGTATTGAAATAGGCGTACGCCGATTAGAAGCGCGCCCCACAGCAACGCTATGCATAGATTGTAAAACTCTCGATGAAATCCGAGAAAAACAAATGGGCTAAGTTAATAATATGTTGAATAATCGACCTTCTTAGGTCGATTGATCTCTATGCTTACTGGCTTGATCATTTTTTTCTTTTTAGAAAACACAATACTTTTGTTCTCATCAGTTTATCAAACAACATGACGACGTCTTCTTAAAAGGAAGCGGCTATATTCTTGCTTTTCAATTTGTCGTGGTAATTAATGAGGGTCGAAAACGGGACAATAACATGGCAAACGACACAACATCTTTAGCTTAATCACATAAACTAGCTAATAAAACTGACCTTCCAAAGTATACTAAATCCTTATGGCCGCCAAAACGCCCTAAAAACATCAAGTCATTATGGCTAATGACTATTTATGAACGCTCGTATTCAGGTAATAGCCCAAGAATGAAGTTATCGCAAATAGACTTACTTGAGATTAGCCAAGAAATTAGTAAAAGCTACGCACCCAAGATTTCAGACAGCACACCTAAATTAACATTGATGCCTGTCGCTCCAAAGCACCTATATGCTTACTGGAATCTAGGAAACAATAAGCGCGCTCATCTGCATGAAAATACGCCAAAGCCACTGACGTTAAGAGTTTATTCAGCGTCTGATAAAAATAACTATCTCAACAAGGGCTATGAAGATATCCCCATGTCTCACACTCAATCCCAACAAGATATATTTTTATCCAACCCTACCAACGGTTCGTCATACAGAGCAAGCTTTGGCATCTGTTTTTCAGATAATCATCTAAAAGTATTAGCTGACTCCAATTTGACACAATTACCGCAAGAAAAAACACCTATAAATCAGGTTAAATCTGATTCACCTGCTCTTCTTACATCTATAAACAAAGGCATCAAATCTTCTGGCTATAACAACGGCTCGGGACAAGGCGTTAAGTGAATGATTTAATGAAGAATGGCTTTCTAGCCATCATACTTCATGCCCACTTACCCTATGTGCGACACCCAGAGCATGAAAGTTTTTTTGAAGAAAACTGGTTATTTGAGGCTATTACTGAATGCTATATTCCATTAATTGGCGTACTAGACCGACTACAAAACGATAAGATACCTTATCGATTAACCTTGTCACTATCGCCGCCGCTCATTTCTATGTTGCGTGATGAGCTATTACAAACCCGCTATCTGAAATATTTACATCAATCACTGGAACTGGCTGAAAAAGAAATCTTCAGAACCCGTAAACAAACTGAGCTTCAAAAATTAGCTCGCCTATACCGCCGATTTTATAAAAAAACCTTAGCTATTTATCAAGATCAATACAACTGCGATTTATTGTTAGCTTTTAAAAAACATCATGCTGCCGGCACATTAGAATTAATAACCTGCGCAGCTACTCACGGTTTATTACCGTTGCTTAATATCAGTGAAATAGCCGTCCGTAACCAGATAAATATAGGCATAGAAACCTTCAAATCTAATCTAGGATTTTCGCCATCAGGATTTTGGTTGCCAGAATGTGCCTACTATCCTGGCATAGAAGCATTATTAGCTGAAGCAGGCATTAATTATTTCTTTGTTGATAGCCACGGCATCATGGATGCCAGTCAATCACCTCGTAACAACGTGTATGCGCCACTAGACTGCGGAAACGGGGTTATGGCCTTTGCACGCGACCCAGAATCATCCAGACAAGTATGGAGCTCTCAGGAGGGTTATCCAGGCGATCAAGATTACCGAGAATACTACAAAGACATCGGCTTCGATCTGGATATCGATTATATCGCTCCCTATATACTCGATGGCGATATACGTATCAATACCGGCATTAAATACTATCGCATCACTGGTGCGGATTTGCCCAAAGAAATCTACAATCCCAAAAAAGCGCAGGCAAGAGTACAACAACATGCACAGGACTTTATCAATAAACGCCAAAAGCAAATTATTGCTTTAAATAGCACTATGGATAGACCACCTATCATCGTCGCGCCATACGATGCAGAGCTTTTCGGTCATTGGTGGTTTGAAGGACCTCAATGGCTAGAGTGCGTATTACGCTTAGCTAGCAAGCCGAGCAATCAGGTTCAACCTATGAGTTGTAGTGATTATTTACAGCAACAATCAGGCCATCAAATTGCTACACCATCGGCATCAACATGGGGAGATCAAGGTTATTTTAGTTACTGGATCAATGAGACTAATAACTGGATTTATCCTTTGCTACATAAAGCCGAAGCTGACATGGAACAATTAGTCTTAGATATCGAGAACTTAATGATCAACTCATTACAAAAAAGAGCACTGAATCAGGCCGCGCGCTCTATTTTATTGGCTCAAGCTTCTGATTGGCCATTCATTATGAAATCAGGAACAACCACGGACTATGCAAATAAACGTATCACAGACCACCTTGCAAGGTTTAACTACCTGCACGATTCTATTCGTAAAAATAATATAAACGATCGATATTTAACTGCGCTGGAGATTATGGATAATATTTTCCCCGCTATTAATTTCTGGGATTACCTACCCAAAAGAAAGTAGATTCAAATACAATTACTACGGCATTAGCTAACCCGATACTTTGATTTAAGGCTTATAATAATGTCGTTTATACGGTGCCCATCAATTTATATATTATCCAATTAAGCTTAAGCACTTTTAGATCTATTTTTGAAAACATCGCTCCTTAGGAATAAACTAAACATGACTAACTATGTATCCTTAACCCAATTCATTTTTGAGCAGCAACGTGACTTGCCTGATGCATCAGACGCACTCAGTCCATTATTAAAAGACATTGCAACCGCTTGTAAAAAAATATCCCACCTAGTGAATCGTGGTGAGTTAATGAATGTTTTGGGCAGCTCTGAATCAGAAAATATTCATGGCGAAGTACAAAAAAAGCTAGACATTATCACCAATGATATTATGATTAACACCCTGAACTGGGGTGGTAACCTAGCTGGCATGGCTTCAGAAGAAGTTGACGAGATTATTGCCATTCCTAAGCAATATCCCAAAGGCAAATACCTAGTGTTATTTGATCCTCTAGATGGCTCATCAAACATTGATGTTAATCTAGCTGTAGGAACTATTTTTTCTATACTACATTGTCACGCAGACGATGAACCGAATACTGAAGATTTTCTACAAAAAGGTACAAATCAAGTCTGTGCAGGTTTTGTACTTTATGGGCCATCAACCCTGATGGTATTGACAACAGGCAGTGGTGTTAATGGTTTTACGATAAACCAGGATATAGGTGAATTCATATTGACTCATCCCAATATCCGCATACCCCAAGAAACTTCTGAATTTGCCATTAATATGTCAAATCAACGTTTTTGGGAAGCTCCGGTGCAACGTTATATTGATGAGTGCTTGCAAGGTAACGAAGGCCCTCGTGGCAAAAACTTTAATATGCGCTGGATTGCATCATTAGTAGCCGAAGTTTATCGCATTCTAACTCGCGGGGGCGTTTTTTTGTATCCGTTAGATCTACGGAAACCATTAACAGAGGGGCGATTACGTATTATGTATGAAGCTAATCCGATGGCTTTTATTATTGAGCAAGCTGGTGGTTCTTGCTCTACTGGGCGGGAGCGTATGCTAGACATTAAACCCACTAGCATTCATCAACGTGTACCTGTTATTTTGGGCTCTAAAAATGAAGTTGAACGTATTGTGGCTTATCATCAAGAAAGCTCTGATTAACAACGCCTTCTTTATCAAGCTCTAAACGTTTCTTCCAGTTTTTTACATCTCCAAAAGCTTTTGGATTTTAAATCCATAAAAAAATCAACACAGTCGGGTTATGTAGCACTAACCCGACTGTGTTGATTTACCGGACAGGCGACCATTCAAAGTATACCTGCCTGTAGCTTATAAAAAATTTTGTTATCAACGATTAATGACTGAAGGAAATAATGACAAATGAATGATTTTAAAATTGGTGTTATTGGAATGGGCTACGTCGGCTTACCACTCGCGGTAGAATTTGGAAAAAAGCACACAACGATTGGCTTTGATATAAACCAACAGCGAATTGAAGAGTTAAGAATAGGCAAAGATCGCACCTTAGAAAGCAACGACGTTGAGCTAAAAGAAGCGACTTACCTACGCTATAGCTATTCCGAAAAAGATCTAGAATCATGTAATATTTACATCGTAACCGTACCAACACCGATTAATATTTATAAGCAACCGGACCTAACGCCTCTAAAAAAAGCGAGTCAGTTGCTAGGCAGTCTTCTTAAAAAGCAAGATATCGTTATTTATGAATCGACGGTGTATCCCGGCGCAACCGAAGAAATTTGTGTTCCTATTCTAGAAAAAACTTCAGGTTTAGTTTTTAATACCGATTTCTTTATCGGCTACAGTCCAGAAAGAATAAATCCCGGCGATAAAGAACATCGTGTTACTAATATTTTAAAAATTACCTCAGGTTCGACGAAAGACACTGCAGATACCGTTGATAATTTATATAAAAGCATCATTAGCGCTGGAACTCATAAAGCAAGCAGCATAAAGGTTGCAGAAGCTGCCAAAGTCATTGAAAACACCCAGCGCGATGTCAATATCGCCTTAATTAATGAATTGGCTTTAATTTTTAATAAGCTAGGCATTGATACTGAAGAAGTATTAATAGCGGCTGGTACGAAATGGAATTTCCTACCCTTTAGGCCGGGCTTAGTTGGAGGGCATTGTATTAGCGTAGACCCTTATTATTTAACTCATAAAGCACAAGCTATTGGCTATAACCCAGAAATCATCTTAGCGGGTAGACGTCTAAATGACAGCATGGGCAACTACATGGTCACTCAGATCATCAAGCTGATGTTGAATAAGCGCATACACATCAATGAAGCTAAAATTTTAATCATGGGCTTAGCATTTAAAGAAAATTGCCCTGATCTTCGAAATACTCGGGTCATCGATATGATTAAAGAATTTAATAACTACGGTGCCAAAGTCGATGTTTATGACCCTTGGGTTGATCCTAATGAAACCCAGCAAACCTATGGCTTCACGCCATTATCTGCGCCTCAACTTGGTAGCTATGACGCCATTATCTTAGCGGTTAAACATACGCAATTTACTGAGATGGGCGTAGAAAAAATAAGAGCTTTAGGTAAAGAGTGTCATGTGCTCTACGACATTAAATATATTCTGCCTGCTAATCAAGTTGATGGCAGGCTATAGGAATGAATAATATGAACCGCTATGCAGAAATATTATCTCAGTTACAAAAAAAACCAGAGCGCTGGCTAATTACCGGTGTCGCTGGATTCATTGGCTCTAATCTATTAGAGCTATTATTAAAAAATAATCAATCCGTTATAGGACTCGATAATTTTTCATCTGGCCATCAGCATAATCTTGATCAAGTCCAATCAACTGTCACTAGGGAGCAATGGCATAATTTCAAATTCATTGAAGGCGATATTAGGGACTTAAAAACTTGTCAAGACGCTTGTCAATCAGCGACCTACGTATTACATCAAGCAGCGCTAGGTTCCGTTCCTCGCTCTATCGCAGACCCTATTAATACCCATGAAAATAATATTTCTGGTTTTTTAAACATCTTAGTCGCAGCCAGAGATGCCAGTGTTAAACGTTTGGTTTATGCTGCCTCAAGCTCAACTTATGGTGATCACCCAGACTTACCCAAAGTTGAAGACAAAATAGGTTCGCCTCTATCACCGTATGCAGTTACCAAGTTAGTTAATGAATTGTATGCGCAGGTATTTGCTAATAATTATGGCTTTAAAAGTATCGGACTTCGATATTTCAATGTGTTTGGACAAAGACAAGACCCCAATGGCGCTTATGCAG
This sequence comes from Crenothrix polyspora, assembly GCA_945902915.1. Lineage (GTDB taxonomy): Bacteria > Pseudomonadota > Gammaproteobacteria > Methylococcales > Methylomonadaceae > Methylobacter_C. The sequence goes on from CAMDNJ010000058.1 coordinate 9,085, forward strand.
CGGTTATCCCTAAATGGGTGGCAGCCATGATAACAGGCAGCCCTGTTGTGATTAATGGTGATGGCGAAAACAGCCGTGATTTTTGCTATATCGATAACGCCGTACAAGCCAATATTCTTGCCGCAACCGCCCCAGAAGTAGCCGCAAATCAAGTTTATAACGTAGCCTTAGGTGAGCGAACATCGCTAAATCAATTATTCGAATTAATCAGAGCAGGACTAGAAAGGCAATATCCTCACTTAATAAACCTCAAGGCTAACCATCAAGATTTTCGCGCCGGAGATATTAAACATTCGCAGGCTGATATTTCAAAAGCTAAAAACTTACTCGGCTATGACCCTAGTCACCGCATCAATGAAGGCCTTGATAAGGCACTACAGTGGTATGTCAATAATTTAAGTAATTGATAGCGCGAGGTCTTAGTATAGGCAATATAATTACAGCTTTTGCACTGGCGAGTACCTTCATTCACCGAAATGGTGGCTACTTTGTTTCAGCGTATGCACTTAATACAGCTATCCAACCTTAGATAGCTCTATAAATTGCTCGCTAGCGTGGGTCATTGTTCGATAGGTCTTTGAAAATGATTGAACTGTGTCGAAGCTACCGACTGAGCGTCGACTCCACCCAGTCCAAAGGATTGCCATTAACTTATGGCTAGTTGCTATCGAACCGGAGTGCCGCTGCAACTCTCTAAGCCCTCTAATAACTTAGCTAGTACACAATTCATGCGAATTGTATCTAATTTATTCGGCTAAACTATCTGCTGAAGCTAATAATGTAACTAATTCACCTTTTTTATATAAATCAATAATGATGTCACAACCGCCGACTAATTCACCATTAATATACAACTGAGGATAAGTGGGCCAGTTTGAATAGTCTTTAAGGGCTTCACGTAGCTCAGGATCTTCAAAGATATTCACAGAAATATATTTTGCTTTGCTAGCACCTAAAATTTGTACTACCTGACCGGAGAAACCACATTGTGGAAAATCAGGTGAACCTTTCATATATAAAACAACTGGATTGTTTTCAAGCTGGTCTTTAATTCTTTCTATAACGTTCATCTTCGTAATCACTCAAACAAATTAAAAAAGGATTTTAGCAACTTTATGAGCTTTAAAAAAGCTAATCTTGTTAGTCAGCGCTTGCCTGATACTGGATTGATACTTATAATCAAACAATTTTATTGTCAGGTAGTTATAGCTGCTTGCTATTCATTTAAGGCTAAATACCATGACCAGCCATATTATGCCAACTTACGGTCGTTTACCGGTTACTTTTGATCGGGGTGAAGGCGCGTGGTTATTTGATGAGGATAATAATCGTTATCTCGATGCTTTGTCTGGTATAGCAGTATGCAGCTTAGGTCATGCCCACCCTGCAGTGCACAAGGCAATTTGTGAGCAAAGTAAAAAACTACTTCATACTTCAAATTTATATAAAATCCCTGCTCAAGAACAGCTAGCGGATCGCTTGGTTAAAAAAAGCGGCATGGATAATGTCTTTTTTTGTAATTCTGGTGCAGAGGCGAATGAAGCAGCAATCAAATTAGCGCGTAAATATGGTCATGAGCGAGGCATAGATAAACCTGCGATCATAGTCATGGATAAAAGTTTTCATGGGCGGACCTTGGCCACCCTAAGTGCGACGGGAAATACTAAAATACAGCAAGGTTTTGCACCTTTGGTTGACGGCTTTATTCGCGTACCTTATAACGACATTGCAGCTATTGAATTAGCCATCAAGCAAGATAAAAACATAGTTGCTCTTTTGGTTGAGCCTATACAAGGTGAAGGTGGTGTTAATATACCCGCTGACGATTATCTTAATAATGTACGTAGTTTATGTGACCAGCATGATTTACTGATGATGCTGGATGAAATCCAAACTGGAGTAGGGCGTACTGGTAAATTTCTAGCTTTCCAACATAATGCTATTTTGCCTGATGTTTGTACGATGGCTAAAGCGCTAGGAAATGGCGTGCCTATCGGCGCTTGTTTGGCGCGAGGCGCCGCTGCACAAGTCCTGACGACTGGAGCGCATGGCTCAACATTTGGCGGCAACCCCTTAGCCTGTAGTGCTGCTTTGGCCGTTTTAGCCGTGCTAGATGAAGATCATCTAATCGAACAAGCTGAACAAAAAGGAAACATTATTTGCTCAGGCTTTGCTGAGCGCTTGCAAGGAAATTCGCACATTATTGACATACGTCACAAAGGCTTAATGATCGGCATTGAGCTTGATAAGCCATGTGCCGAATTAGTTAAACTGGCATTACAGCAACATTTATTGATTAATGTCACAAATGAAACTACGATTCGCTTACTACCACCTTTAATTATAGACAAGCAACAAATTAACCTGTTGATTGATATACTATCGATTCTGATTGATGATTTTACAAAATAAGTCGCACACTGAACTATGAACATGAATCCCCGACATTTCACTAGCTTACTTGATTTATCCAGCGAAGAGTTTCGGCACATTATCCATAGAGCTATAGAACTAAAAAACAACCGTGACCCTAATTACCAACCTTTAAAAGGTCGGGTTTTAGCGATGATTTTTGAAAAATCTTCGACTCGTACAAGAATATCATTTGAGGCCGGCATGGCTCATTTTGGCGGTAGCGCTTTATTTTTATCTCCTAGAGATACTCAGCTAGGGCGAGGCGAGTCTATGCATGACAGCGCCAAAGTTATTTCTAGTATGGTTGATTGCATCATGTTAAGAACTGACAAACATGAAACGGTAACAACCTTTGCTCAGTATTCTAGCGTCCCTGTCATTAATGGCTTAACTGATCTACAACATCCTTGTCAGTTACTGGCGGACATGCAGACCTATTTTGAATTTCGTGGTGATATTCAGGGCAAAACAGTGGCTTGGATAGGAGATGGCAATAATATGTGCCATTCTTATCTACAGGCCGCCAAGATGTTGAATTTCACGCTACATATTGCTAGTCCAGCTCAATATCAACCATTAGCTGAATTTGTTAGCGCAGCAGGCAAGCATGTTAAGTTTTTTGATAGCGCATTAAAGGCGGCTAAAAATGCAGACCTTTGCGTAACCGATGTTTGGGCCAGTATGGGTCAAGAAGAAGAGCAAAAACAACGCGAACTCGCTTTTAAAGATTACCAAATTAATGCCGAAATCATGAGTGCGGCAAACCCTGAAGCACTTTTTATGCATTGCTTACCTGCTCATCGCGGTGAAGAAGTGACTGCTGAAGTTATTGATGGCTCACAAAGTGTGATTTACGCGGAAGCGGAAAATCGTTTACATGTGCAAAAAGCTTTATTAGAATTTCTTTTAACGAGTGTTTAAGATAAAGAACTAAACTGATTAATAGCTTTTAAATCAGAAGACTACATAGTCTGTAAAAATTAATACAGAATCCTTTGCAATCGGGCAACTTAACCTAAATACATAGCCGTGAAAAAAATACTTTATTCTTTCTGTATGTTAATCATCAGCACTTCCACTATGGCTGATATTGTTTATGTAAACGATGCACAGAACTTGTCGCTATATGACGCAGCAAGCAGTCATAGTAATGTTATAAAAGTTCTACCAACGGATACCGCCTTGACCGTTCTTGATAAGAAACCTAAAAATGGTTTTATTAATGTCCAGTTAACCGATGGTACAGAAGGTTACATCAAAGCACGCTATACCAAAATAGAACCGCCGGAAATAGATCCTAAAGATAGTTCTAGTAAAGCAATGTCAGTGTTACAGTCAAATAACGTGACCTTACGCGCAGAATTATCTGCTTTAAAAGAAACGCTTACACCAGGCACAACGCTTGAGAAATCTTTAGCCATAGAGCGTGACAAATTAACTCGTGAATTAAATGAGTTGAAAAAAACCATGTCTAGTTCTGCTCAATTAAGAAATGAACGCGATGAATTACAAGAGCGTGTCGTTAATGTTGAGCGAGATTTACAACAATACAAACTCGAAAATCAGGCCTTAAAAGACACCGCCAGTCAAGACTGGTTTCTCTACGGCGGCCTAATTTCATTATTTGGCGTTTTGTTAGGATTTATATTGCCAAAACTGGGATGGCGACGTAAAAGTAGCTGGGATTCTTATTGAGGCAAAAAGGGAAGTCGTAGTTTTCTACTACTTACACTTTTGTACTATTCACTTTAATCTTATAAATATCAGGAATTGATCACATGGCTCATTCAGATGACCGCAACACCCGCAGTTTTTCGTCTTTAGTCGTTGATGGCATGGAGCGCGCACCTAGTCGAGCCATGTTGCATGCTGTTGGTTTCAAAAATGAAGATTTCAAAAAGCCACAAATAGGCATTGCTTCAACTTGGAGTATGGTTACACCTTGTAACATGCATATCAATAAGTTAGCAGATGCGGCTGGTGCAGGTGTTGATCAAGCTAATGGTAAAGCTGTTATATTTAATACCATCACTATTTCTGATGGCATTTCTATGGGCACTGAAGGCATGAAGTATTCATTAGTATCTCGCGAAGTCATTGCCGATTCTATTGAAACAGTGGTCGGCTGCCAAGGCTTCGATGGTGTTGTTGCCATCGGTGGCTGTGATAAAAATATGCCTGGCTGTATGATTGCTATCTCACGCTTGAATCGCCCTGCTATCTTTGTCTATGGCGGCACCATTATGCCAGGTTGCCATAAAGATAAAAAACTCGATGTAGTCTCAGTTTTTGAAGCGGTTGGCGCTAGAGCCAATAACCAAATTGATGATGCTGAGCTAGCCGCCATTGAAGCCAAAGCTATTCCGGGCGCCGGTTCTTGTGGCGGTATGTATACAGCCAACACCATGGCCTCTGCGATTGAAGCTTTAGGTATGAGTTTACCCAATAGTTCAGCCCAAGCGGCGATTTCTAATGATAAAAGATTAGATTGTGAACGCGCTGGCGCGGCTGTTTTGGAATTGTTGAAAAACGATATTAAACCTAGTGACATCATGACCAAAGCCGCTTTTGAGAATGCCATTACCATTGTAATTGCTTTGGGAGGCTCGACTAATGCAGTATTACATATTTTAGCTATGGCTAACGCAGCTAAAGTGGATATTAGCTTAGATGACTTTACTCGAATTGGCCAACGAGTGCCTGTATTAGCCGATTTAAAACCCAGCGGTCGTTATTTAATGACTGAATTAATTGAAATTGGAGGCATTCAACCTCTCATGAAAATTTTGTTGGATAATGGCTTATTACACGGTGACTGTATGACAGTAACTGGCAAAACCTTAGCGGAAAATTTGGCCAATGTAAAGCCGTATCCAGTTGAGCAGGACATCATACACTCACTGCAAAATCCGATTAAAAAAGACAGTCACTTGGTCGTGTTATACGGCAATCTGGCCCCAGATGGCGGAGTTGCAAAAATCACTGGCAAAGAAGGCTTGCGTTTTGTTGGCGCAGCCAAAGTATTTGATGCTGAGGAACAAGCACTACAAAGTATATTGAATGGCGATATCGTCAAAGGTGATGTGATTGTTATCCGTTACGAAGGCCCTAAAGGTGGCCCAGGTATGCGCGAAATGCTATCACCCACCTCTGCCATTATGGGTAAAGGCTTAGGCAAAGAAGTGGCTTTAATTACTGATGGTCGTTTTTCTGGAGGCACACACGGCTTTGTTGTAGGCCATATTACACCGGAAGCTTATGTGGGCGGTCCATTAGCCATCATTGAAAATGGTGACATCATCACCATTGATGCGGAAACCAATGAATTAAAATTAGATGTCAATGAACATGAAATCGCTCGTCGTTTAGCATCATGGAAACAACCTGCTCCACGTTATACTCGCGGCGTATTGGCTAAATATGCCAAGTTGGTAAATTCAGCATCGCAAGGAGCAGTGACGGACAATTTTGATTGATAATCATAAACTAAATGTTTAGGTAGCCTCATGAAAAATAGCCGTTTAAGAGTAGACGCACTAACAACTGGGCGCAATGACCCTTCTGCCCGCTTCAGAGTGCGTCAACATATTGAGCCACTGTATGATTTGGGCATTGATGTTCATGAGCACATACCTTTTATTAATAAAAATGCTGGTATACCAACTCAGATACATCAATATACATCAATCTTATCTCAATCAATTGAAAAACTAGGCTGGCAAAGTCTTAAGTTAGCGTGTCACGCTCCTGGATTAGCAAAAAGTCTTCGTTCCGATCTACTGTGGTTGAATCGTGAATTATTAACTGGTTGTTATTCTCTTGAAAGATTCTTGATAAAGCCTATCGTACTAGATGTTGATGATGCTGTTTGGCAAGCCAAACCCAACGGATTTAATACTATGCGCCGCATAGGAAGCGAAGCCGTAGTAAT
>CAMDNJ010000059.1 GCA_945902915.1 Crenothrix polyspora
ATGCGTAATATCAACGACTATATAATTAATTTCTATAATAGTCAGCGATTACATTCTACATTGGGATATGTTTCGCCCAATAACTATGAAGCCAATATGGCTATGAAACAACCTATCTCTGTGTCTTAAAAAACTTGACCACTACAGCCTAGGAGGCTAGCAATTTAAGGCGTTACAGGTATTAGGCTTAACCCTTTGCCCTTCGCCTTTCGTCCTTTGTCTGCGCTTAAGAGAACCCTGTCTTAAATTGGTAGCCATTAAAGTGATTTCTAAGTTAGAAATCACTAGCTTATTTTGTTCTTTTAAAGACCGCCATAGATTCTACATGGCCCGTTTGTGGGAACATATCCATAACGCCTGCTTTAATGAGTTGATAACCCAGTTCATTAACCATAATGCCAGTATCTCTGGCTAGCGTTGATGGATTACAAGACACATAAACCACTAAATCGGGCTGCCATTTCTTAAAGTAATGTAGAACATCAGAGGCACCAGCACGAGAAGGATCAAGTAGGATTTTATTATATTTACGTTGTGCCCAAGGATGGTCACTAATGTCTTTACTTAAGTCAGCAGCATAAAACTCGGCATTATTAATATTATTATGTAGGGCATTTTCTTTGGCATGATTAACCAAGGGTTGATCGCCTTCGATGCCAACAACCGTTCCTGCAAATTTAGCCATAGGTAGCGTGAAATTACCCAAGCCGCAGAATAAATCTAATACATTGTCGTCTGCATTAAGGGCTAATAGATCTATAACACGCGTTATCATTTGCCTGTTAATTTCATAATTAACTTGAGTAAACATGGCAGGTCTAAATTTAAACTCAATACCTAAGTCCGGAAGAGCGTAGCTGGGTATTATTTCCGGCTCACCATCTAGTGGCACGATAGTGTCTGGACCTTTAGATTGTAAACACAAACTCATGTTATGTTGATGACCGAAAGCGCGCATTAATTCCTGATCGGCATCAGTGGGCGGCTCTAATACTCTAAAAGACAATACACATTGATCTTCACCAATAGCGACTTCTATTTGCGGTATTTTATCTCGGATAGTGAGTTCAGAGATCATGTCACCTAAGGCCGTTAATTGGCTGCCGACTATCGGGTGCATGACTACGCAGCTATCAATTTCTGCTAAATAAGGATGCCTTCTTTCTCTAAAGCCAACCAATACTCGGTTCTTTTTAGCGACATATTTAACGCCCATACGCGCTTTGCGCCTATAACCCCAATGAGGGCCGATTAAAGGTGGTAATAATTCTGGCACATCCACTTTGCCTATACGTTTAAATTGATCAACGAGCAGTTCTTGCTTGATTCTAATTTGCGCTGTGGCTTCTACATGTTGAAAGCTACAGCCACCACATAAACCATAATGGGCACATTGTGCATCAACCCTATCTTCGGAGCGGCTTAATAAGTTGACGACTTTGCCTTCAGCATAGTCTTTACGAATATCCGTATAAATAAACTCAACTTCTTCACCCGGCAAGGCTTCATCAATAAAAATGACCTTGCCTTCAACATGTGCAACCCCTCGGCCGTCATGAGCTAAGGATTCTATGGTGACTTTAACAGGCGTTTCCGGTAGTGGTTTTTTTCTAGTTCTTTTCTTAGGCATATCGTTTGATAGATCTCAGCTATAAGTGTGTTATACAGTCCCCCCCTTTGAAAAAGGGGGGGAGGGGGGATTTATAAAATCATTGTGTTCATTGTGTCGTGCTCGTTCTTAAGCAGGAAATACGCCAGTCGATAAATAACGATCACCACGATCACAAATAATGACCACAATGATGGCGTTCTCAACTTCTGCAGATAGCTTTAAGGCTGCAGTTACAGCGCCGCCTGAGGACACGCCGGCAAAAATACCTTCTTCGGAGGCGAGTTTACGCATGGTGGTCTCAGCGCTGTCTTGATCAATATCAATAATTCGATCAACGCGATCTGCTTGATAGATTTTCGGCAGATACGCTTTAGGCCAGCGTCTAATGCCCGGTATTTTTGAATCGCCTTCGGGCTGTACACCGATAATCTGAATAGCTGGATTTTGTTCTTTAAGATATCTTGAGGTACCCATAATAGTGCCGGTAGTGCCCATGGCGCTGACAAAATGCGTAACCTTACCGAAAGTGTCCTGCCAAATTTCAGGGCCGGTGCTTTCATAATGAGCGAGAGGATTATCAGGATTAGCAAACTGATCCAGTATAAGACCTAGGCCTGTCGCTTCCATTTCTCTGGCTAAGTCAATGGCCGCCTCCATGCTGCCTGCCGCAGGGGTCAAAATAATATCAGCACCATAGGCTTTCATCGAGGCTTTACGCTCATCACTCATGTTGTCAGGCATGATCAAGGTTATTTTATAACCTTTAATAGCTGCAACCATCGCAAGAGCAATGCCGGTATTGCCACTGGTTGCCTCTATGAGTCGGTCGCCTGGTTTAATGTCGCCTCTAGCCTCGGCACGAGTAATCATACTCAGGGCTGGCAGGTCTTTAACAGAGCCGGCTGGATTATTACCTTCTAGTTTAGCGAGAATAGTATTGCTAGTATTACCGGGTAAACGTTGTAGCCTAGCTAAAGGCGCATTGCGTACAAAAGATTCTATGGTTGGGAAAATCATCGAGGTGTATGAGTGAAGGGGAGTAGTTGTTGAGTGAGGTTATGGAAAATGGGCTGCGCTACTGGCAGCCCAACGGGCTAGTCGTGTTTATTTTTTGAGGGCGCTAGAACTTTCTTCACTTTCGCGCTGTATCTGTTCGCCTTCTTGAATCATGCGATTACCTTCGTCAATTTTGTTTTGGCCTTCACGTGTTAAGGTAGTGCCACGATCAATTAAGTCCTTACCTTTTTTCCACTGAACACCCAAGCTTGCTAAACGTTGACTTTCACTAAGCATTTGTTCGCCAGAAAGCACAGGAGCAGCCGCTTGCACAGTCGCTTCACTTTCATTCTGTATTTGTTGACCTTCTTGTATCATGCGATTGCTTTCATCGATTTTATTTTTGCCATCGCGCACTAAAGCTGTACCGCGATCAACCAGCTCTTTACCTTTTTTCCAGCGGTCGCCCAAATTAGCTAAGCGTTGACTTTCGTTAAGCATTTGTTCGCCAGAAAGTATTGGCGCTTGAACAACAACCGGTTCAGGTACAGGCTCAGAAGCGCAGCCAGTTAATATTAATGCAAGACTAGCGATGGTTAACGTTGGATAAATAACAGTATGATATTTCATGACCTATGACTCTTAATGTTATGGATTTATGAATAGAAACCTTTAAATATTAACTGATGTTACGCAGATAGTGTGTATTTTGTTTTTGTGTCGCTAATGCGACGGTTTTTGATCGGGTTCTCGCACCCGAAGGCGAGATACTTTCTTTTGCGCCGCCAAAAGAAAGTATCCAAAGAAAAGGCGGCTCGATTGTCGCTTCTTCCTGCGCTCCTCGGTTTTGTCGGGGGTCGGTAGAGAGGGCGTCCTGCCCTCCTACCGACGCGCGGCATCCATGCCGCGCCCCTTCGGGCTATTCCCGACAAAACCTGCGGTGCTCAGCGCGGCAAACGAGAATAAAACCATCTCACTGCATAACATCAGATATTAAGCTGATTCTGAGTGATAAGCGGCTTTATCGATATAGATATCAACAGCCTTTTTGGGAATTATAGCAGCAACTGGTAAATCTTCACCTAAACGCCAACTTTTAACAGCGGCTTGTTTGTTCTCACCGGTAATAAGAAAAATAAGTTGCTCAGTGTTACTTAAGCCTAAGGCGCTAATAGATACACGTTCAGGTGGTGGCTTGGGTGAGTTATAAACCGCATGCGCCAGCTCATCAGTATTATGCTGATGGCCTGGAAACAAACTAGCCGTATGGCCGTCTTCACCCATACCTAGCAACACCATATCAAACGGCAGAGCTTTAGCAACAACCTGTTGGTACTGTTGTGCGGCTAATTCTGGCCCCAGTTCGGCTGGGATAGTAAATATTTGTTCATAGGGTATAGATACTTTTGAAAGAAAAACCGTTTCTGCCATGAGACTATTGCGCTCAGCATGATCTATGGCTAAGCAACGCTCATCACCATAATAGATAAACCAACGCGCCCAATCGGCCTTAGCGTTCGCCAATAAATGATAGACCTTTTCTGGCGTACTACCGCCGGCTAAGACTAATTTAAAATGACCATGATCAGCAATAGCCTGATCTGCCGCAGCTAGGATTTGTTGATAGACTGCATCAGCCACTTGATCGGCTGTTTCTAGGGTATGCCAACGACTCGTTTGTTGCATTTATTTACACTCCGGTGTTAAAGAACTGCGCCAAAAATGGTCGCTTTTTTCAAATAATCGACTGTCTTCAGGGCCCCAAGAGCCAGCAGGATAAGTCGCAATAAAGTCTCGCTCTGTCGCCCAGGTTTGTAGGATGGGATCGACGATACGCCAGGCATATTCCACTTCATCAAAGCGTAAAAATAAAGACCGATCGCCTTTTAAGACATCGAGTAATAAGTCTTCATAAGCATCAATGGCTTTTTCATCTTCGTTACGAAAGCTGGCATCTAGGCTACTGGTGCGGGTTTTCATTTCTAAACCGGGTTCTTTGACGGTCATTTCTATACGTATACATTCCTCCGGCTGTATGCCCAATAATATCCAATTCTGACTCATACATTGCACATTAGTATCGCGAAAGAATTGCAAGGGCGGATGGCGAAAACAAATAGAAATCGTTGATTGCGCTTTAGCCATGCGCTTGCCGGTACGCAAATACATAGGCACACCGCGCCAGCGCCAATTATCGATATGCAGCTTCATAGAAGCATAAGTCTCTGTGATGCTATTGGCTGGGATATTGGCTTCTTGTAAGTAACCATTAACCCTTTCGTTGTTAATATGACCTGGCGCATATTGGCCACGGAAAGCATGACCATGTACGGCTTCTTTGGCAATAGGGCGGATAGATTTTAATACTTTAACTTTTTCATCACGTAAAGATTCGGCTTCCATAGACGCGGGTGGTTCCATGGTTACTAAAGTCAGTAATTGTAAGAGATGGCTCTGCAGCATATCGCGCATAGCGCCGGAACCATTATAATAATCACCTCGACTGTCTATACCAATGTCTTCAGAATGCGTGATTTGTATATGGTCGATGTAATTACGATTCCATAAAGGTTCAAGCATGACATTAGCAAACCTAAACACCAAGACGTTTTGCACCATACCTTTACCTAAGTAATGATCGATACGGTAAATCTGCTCTTCAGTTAAATAATGGCTGATGCGTTTTTGCAAGGCTTGAGCACTATCTAAATCATAACCAAAAGGTTTTTCAATAATAACGCGTCGCCAACCCAGCTCTTCATTAAAGAGCTGGTTATTACTTAACATTTCCATGACTAAGCCAAAATCAGCGGGGCTAATGGATAAGTAATAAGCAATATTATGGGTAAACTTGTTTTTATCATTAAGCAAGGTGGCAAGATCGGTATAACACTTAGGATCAACAAGATCACCTTGATGATAAACTAAGCGCGTGCAAAAGCGCTGAAAGACACTCTCATCAAATGCCTCTTTAGCTTTTGCCATGACCATGTCACGAACTTCACTCAGCCACTTATCCTGATCCCAAGGTCTTCGACCTATCGCAACTATACGAGTGCCTTCAGGTAAGCGATTAGCCACATCAAGATGGTATAAAGCAGGCATTAATTTAATGCGGGACAAATTGCCCGTGGCGCCAAAAATAACGTAAGTACAGGGATCAAGATTCATAAACTGCTCACAGTAAAGGTTTTGTAGGTTGGGCTAACGGCTCTATCGTTAACCCAACATATTTTATGGCTGTTGGTTTTAAACAGCTGACATTACGCAGTAACGTCGTTTTACTCTCGTTTGCCGCGCCGAGCACCGTAGGTTTTGTCGGGATTAGCCCGAAGGGGCGCGGCATGGATGCCGCGCGTCGATAGGAGGGCAAGGAAGCCCTCTCTATCGACCCAAGGCAATACCGAGGAGCGCAGGAAGCAGCGGCAATCGAGCCGCCTTTTCTTTGGATACTTTCTTTTGGCGGAGCAAAAGAAAGTATCTCGCCTTCGGGTGCGAATACCCGATTAAAACAACTGTCGCGATAGCGACCTCATTATTTTTTTAAACCGCTGAATGGTTGCCTAACATCAGTTAAACAGTATAAGTAGACGAAGCCGTCTTACCACCATGCCCTGTCCAGTCAGTATGGAAAAACTCACCTCTAGGTTTGTCGGTGCGCTCGTAAGTATGAGCGCCAAAATAATCTCGTTGAGCTTGTAACAAATTAGCCGGCAGTCTTTCGGTGCGATAACCATCGAAATAGGCTAAGGCCGAAGAAAATGCGGGAGTCGGTATGCCCAGTTCTATGCCTAAGATAACGGCTTTACGCCAGCCTGCATCGGCTTGCTTCATAGCCTTAACGAAAAAGTCTGCTAACAGCAGATTTTCTAGTTCAGGGTTAGCGGTATAGGCTTGCTTAATATCATTTAAAAATTGACTACGAATAATGCAACCACCTCGCCACATTAAAGCAATTTCACCGTAATTAAGTGATAAGTTATATTCTTTAGAGGCTTCACGCATTAAGCGAAAGCCTTGCGCATAAGAAATAATCTTAGCCGCATATAAAGCATCGCGTATAGCGTCAATCATGGTTTGCTTATCGCCAGAAAACTTTACATTGGCTTTGGCTAATAATTGTGAGGCTTTGATGCGCTCTGACTTTTGAGCCGATAAACAACGGGCAAACACCGCTTCACCGATTAAGGTTAACGGTATGCCTAAATCTAGGGCATTAATGCCAGTCCATTTACCTGTGCCTTTTTGACCTGCGGTGTCGAGTATCTTATCGACTAAAGGCTGACCGTCTTCCTCTTTAAAGGCCAAAATATTAGCGGTGATTTCTATTAAATAAGAGCTGAGTTCGCCTTGATTCCAGTCGGCAAAGATGGCTTGCATTTCATCGGCGCTTAAATCTAAGCCTTCTGACAATAATTGATAAGCCTCGCAGATCAACTGCATATCGCCATATTCTATGCCGTTATGCACCATCTTAACGTAATGCCCCGCGCCATTATCTCCGACCCATTCACAACAAGGATCGCCATCAACGTGAGCACTGATGGCTTGGAATATAGGTTTTACGGTAGGCCAGGCCGCTTGATTGCCACCCGGCATGATGGAAGGTCCATGGCGCGCACCTTCTTCGCCACCGGATACGCCGGTGCCGATGTAATTAATGTTTTGTGCAGCCAAGGCAGTTGTGCGTCGATTAGTATCGGTAAATAAGGAGTTGCCGCCATCGACAATAATATCGCCCGCTGCCAACAAGGGGATTAATTGCTCAATATAGTAATCCACCACCTCACCGGCTTTAACCATGAGCATCACGATGCGGGGTGTTTCTAAACTATCAATGAGTTCTTCTAATGTATGAGCACCGACCACCAAGGTATCTTTGGCGGGTCCCTCTAAAAACTCATCTGTGGTGCTGGTTGTGCGATTATAGACAGCGACTTTAAAGCCGTGATCGTTCATATTAAGAACCAGATTTTGACCCATTACTGCCAAACCGATTAAACCGATATTTGCTTTCATAATTGCCTCTGTGTGATGTTCGCGAAGGGGGATATTAGCATAGTTTAGCGGTGTCTTATCTGCTAGGATTAAACTCATCTAAGCCCTGCCCATTTTTAGCGCTGAACTCGATAACAACCGTGTTATCGGCCAGATTATGCAACTGCTGTTTGGCGTGGTCAGGTGAGAAATCATCCAAGTGTGGCAATAAATCGGTTTTGTTGATTAACATTAAATCGGCAGCACGAAACATAACCGGATACTTAGCGGGCTTATCATCGCCTTCGGTGACTGACAATAACACCACATTGCGATGATGGCCTAGATCAAAACTAGCAGGGCAGACCAGATTGCCGACATTCTCAATAAATAATAAATCCAGTCCATCTATAGCCATGTGGTGTAAGGCATTATGTACCAAATGCGCATCCAGATGGCAAGCCGAGCCTGTAGAGATTTGAAAAGCTGATACACCTTGCGTCTGTATGCGCAGCGCGTTATTTTCTGTTTCCAGATCGCCTTCGATGACCGCGATTTTTAAAGACTTGCGCAGACGCTTAATGGTCGCTTCTAACAAGGCCGTCTTGCCATCACCTAGTGATGACATTAAATTAATCATCAGCACCTTGGCGGTATCAAAATGCGCATGTTTATGCTCAGCCTGATGATTGTTTTACGATAACAAAATTTGCAACACAGGAACTGTGGACACACCTAGTTTAGGCTTTTCTGCTAAAACCAACGGGTGGTTACCCAGTGTAATATTACAACCGCAGCTAGTACGATTGCTAGACCAGTAGTCTTTTAAGTAGTTGTTAAGATGGTAGCCTTATTCTATAAACAAAGCCACACTCGCTATAATCATTTCATCGCCGCTGATTAAGAGGGTGTTGGCGCTTTGGCACACAGGGCAGAGCAAGCGATTGGCGGCTACTTCGGACTGCGTGTTTCAGTGGGGGCAAGAGACGATAACAGGTGAGTGATGAATAATCAATTCAGCCAACTCAGCTACCGTACCATCTTTGAGCAGGCTAAAGGCGGTTTCTAACAAGCTAGGTTCAATACCGGATAATTGGCCTATGTGTACGCTGATGCTTTCTACAGACTGAGCTTGATGTTGCTGAGCTATAGCGACAACTTGACTGAGTAAGTCGTCGCATAATGACAGTTCATGCACGTCTGACATCCCCGGCTGACATTTGGTCTAGTAGTTCCCAAGTTGATAGTGCCTCTTCTAAGCTGATTTTTTGCAGGGCATAACCTACGTGGATTAAGACATAATCCCCTAAGGTGATTTCATCGTCTTGCAGCAGTAATAGATTTACGTCGCGCTCTATGCCTTTGGCGACACAATGCGCATTATCGCCGTCTATACGGGTAATTTGCATGGGTACGGCAAGGCACATGATCGCGACTCCGCTTTATACGGCAGTCACTAGATATAAACCGGCCATAGTCATTACCGCGCCACTTAAGCGTGATAATAAATGTTGGCGATAGGATAATTTGCCTAGAACAATGCCGCTTAGGTGTAATAAGGCGGTAGCGACTACAAAACCACTGCCATAGATTAATGGCGAATGGGCTTGCTGCATTTCTAAGCCATGTGCGTAGCCATGAAACACAGCGAGCAGACCTACCAGCAGCATACTTACATTGACCGGTAAGCGTATCGCTAGTGCCAATAACAGTCCTAAGCAGATAACGCTAACGGCAATCAATAATTCTGGTGACGGTAAGCTAAAGCCGCTAGCACCGATGACGGCTGCGAGCAGCATCATGCTTATAAAACTTAAGGGCAAGCGCCAAACAGCATTGCCACCTAATTGTGCAGCCCAAATACCGACGGCGATCATCGCTAGTATATGATCTAAGCCCAATAAGGGATGAGCTAAGCCGCTTATAAAGCCTACACTTTCAGTAGCTAAGCTATGCGCACCCGCTGTGGGAATATAGGTTAATAACGCCAATAGTACTATCAAGGTGTATTTCATGATGATGACCTAGTCTTTGTTAGTTTGATTTTGATTATACCTTGAAAGGTTGCTTTGTCAGTAAATGAGAAACCATCCGCCACAATTAAATGACAGATGTTATTATCTAGTTAATTCATTAACTTTTTAAAGAACTTGCATGCAGCCACTCAATAATATTCATCATACCCATATCAGTCTTGCCCACGGCAATGGCGGGCGACTAATGCGCGAGTTAATCGATCAGGTTTTCGCCAAACATTTAAAAAATAATTTATTGGATACAGGTACAGATGCTGCGGTTCTGCCCTTAGACTTAACAGCCAGTGAGTTGCTTATCAGTACCGATGGTTTTACCGTCGAACCCTTGGAGTTCCCAGGGGGGACTATTGGTAGTTTGGCGATACATGGTACGGTGAATGATTTGGCCGTGTCAGGCGCAACGCCGCTGTACTTAACTTTAAATGCGTTTATCGAAGAAGGTTTAGAAATCGCCTTATTGGATAGGATCGTGCAAAGTATGGCAAAGACTTGCGCTGAATGTGGGGTAAAAATCGTAGCCGGTGATACTAAGGTGTTACGACGCGGGCAGGGCGGGGGTATTTATTTTGCTACCACGGGTGTTGGTATTCGTAAGGCAAACATAGAGCTAGGATTAGGTTTTATAAAGCCTGGTGATGCATTGTTACTCAGCGGTAGCGCAGGTGATCATGGTACTGCCATCATGCTGGCGCGTGAACAATTCGGTTTAAGCGGAAGTTTACTGTCTGATGCAGCGAGTGTCATGCCGATTACACAAGCTTTGTTAGCAACTCCAGGTTTACGTTTTATGCGCGATCCCACCCGTGGGGGTATCGCGACCATTGCTCATGAAATAGCTCAGGCGACAGCCCATAGCGTGCGTTTTTATGAGACTAAAATCCCCATCAATGAACAAGTGAAGATGGTGGCTGAAATGTTAGGTTATGATCCTTTATATATGGCTTGCGAAGGCCGAGTTTTAGCGGTCATTGATCCTGTTTATGCCGAAACAGCGGTACAAAACTTACATGAACTAGGTTATCAAGAGGCGGCTATCATCGGTCATATAGAAGCCGGCAATGCCTATGTATTCATTGAAACAGAATTGGGTGGCGAGCGTATATTACAAGAACTAGAAGATGATCCTTTGCCGCGTATTTGTTAGTTGCCAAGCCAAAGCTCTCATCGTTATACATAAATATTTTAAAGCTCGTAATCCCGGCAATCCCTGCCGGGATGATGGGTTACTTAACATTTGTGTATAAATATGAGCATCATAAAACTTATTGACTATCCCCTATGGGAGCTGCAAAAGCATCCTTTATCAAAGTCTGAGTATTACTTCCCGTCAAGGTCTGTAAAAATTCCACTAAATCTTCTTGTTCTTGGCTATCTAAATGTAGCGGTTTTAGTAAGGGATCAAGATTTTCGTTGCTGACTCCACCTTGATTATAAAAAGTTACCACATCACGTAATTGCGCTAATGAGCCATTGTGCATATAGGGCGCGGTTAAGCTAATGTTGCGTAAGGTAGGGGTTTTATAGGCCCAGCGATGGGCGGGGTTTTGAGTGATTTCATATTGCCCTAAATCACTGGCTTTGGCTTCTGTAACTGCTTGCGTAGTCGCTGCCGATACTTTGGTGAAAACTCCAGGTGCAAGTTGTACGTTCGTACTTTCTGGTAGTTTTGACATAGAGTCGTTATAACCGATGCCGGTATTATGCAGTTGTTGATCGGTGAATAAGGCATTTTTCTGGTTTAGCGTATGGCAAGTCGCACAGGCTGCCTTGCCAGTAAATAATCCATAACCACGTTGTGCTGCCGCGTTAATAGCCTTTGCTTGCTTGCCAAAATGCCAGCGATCGAACGGGGAATCGGCCGAATTAAGCGTGCGTTGGTAACTGGCTAGCGCCATACCCAAGGTTTCCATGCTGGCGGGACGATGGAAGGCTGTTTCGAATAAGCCTTTATAATCTGAGCTGTGCTTGATTTTTTCAAGCACATAGCCAATGGAAGGATTAGCCATTTCATTATGCGCTAACAAAGGCCCCCAAGCTTGTTGCTCTAAGTTGGTTTCTCGGCCGTCATGGAATAGTTTTTCAGCGTAAGCCACATTAAAAAGGCTGGGTGCATTTCGACGTACACTTCGGCCTTCAACACCCACCGACGTGGTCAGTTCATTACTGGTAAAGCCTTGTTCTGGGATATGGCATAAGGCACAAGACACTGTGTTATTAAATGATAAGCGCCGATCATAAAATAATTTCCGGCCCAAACTGATTTTGCTTGCCGTTAAGGGGTTGTGTGCTGGAACAGGAAGCGCTGGCAATCCTAATTGCAAGTGTTGGCTGGCGGCTAATAAGTCTATCGCCTGGCCTTTACGCTCAGTCAGAGCTATGGATTGGGTTTGGTAGTTTGGTTGCTCATAGCGATCTTTGTTGTCACCGGCGCTATAGCGCTTTGCATTGTCGATAGTCGCTTTGGGGCTTTCAGTTAAGGTCAGCGCTTTAGGTTGTTGTTCGGCTAACAGTGTTTTTACATCGTTAATTAAGGTATCTGGGTGTAAAAAAGAGGCGCTGTAAATATTGCGGATTTGTTTGTTTTGGTCTATCAAATACACGCGCAGGTTATGGGAAAAGCTGCCGGTAAACTGTCCTTTAGCATCATAAGCTTTTAGGATATTTTGTGGATAATGCGCAAGTATTGGCGCTAAGGCTTGCTCGGATCGAGTCGTTAAAAACTGCCATTCGACTCCGCTGCCTTGCAGCTGTTCGCCATAATGACGCATTACCTCTGGGGAGTCATAGTCTGGGTTAAAACTTAAGGTAACGAGTCTTAATGATTTAGCGAGTGCCGGTTCTTTTTGTAAGCGGGCTTTGATTTTATGCAAAACCATGGTGGCTAAGGGACAGCCATTGACATCACTACAGGTCGCGTAAATAAAGCTTAATAAAACTATTTTATCGCCGACTAAATCATACAACGACAGGTCTTTATTATCGGTATTGACGACCTTGCCATCGGCGGCTAAACCTAAGGGCGGTAATTGATAGGTGCCGGCTAAAGGTGCGGTAAAGCCTAGTTCACCATAACCAGTGGCTAATGCAGTCTGGTTGCTATCAGAAGCGAGTAACTGAAAAGAAAGGCTGCTCAATAGAACAGCCAGCGTAAACATGAAAGATTTTACGGTACACATAGCTGACCTAGTGATGAGTGCTAGCCATCAATCATGATGGCTAGCAGAGGATGGGTTAAGAAGTCCGTAGCTCGTAGGATGGGTAGAACAACGTGAAACCCATCACACCATCGCACAATGATGGGTTTCGCTGTCGCTCTACCCATCCTACTGCCCACATTTAATAAGCCAAAGGTGCAGGTGTTTTTATAGCTTACGGATTAGCTCATTAAGATTTTGGCGTTGTGCTAGTCGTCACATCCACAACTTTATTGGGATATAAGGAATATGCCCCAAAGCGCATTTGATGAGCGCGACCTAGTTTTTCTTTAGTAAAGTCAATGGCAAAGTCTTGCGTTAGCTTTTTACCATCCCAGTGATAAGCTTTAAAGTACTGCTCATTATCAGCGCCTTTTTTATCCCAATTAGCGAGTAAAGATGAGGTGTAATAAATACGTTTACCATCCCAACTAGAGGACACCATGTTCACTTGAGCGCCAATTTGTTGCTCGTAGACTTGGTGCGGTTTAAAAGGATCTGAAATATCAAAGGCGCGAGTTTTACCGTCCATAAAGGTATTGACCCACAACATCTTGTCATTACTTTGAATAGAAATATCAACCGGTAACGGGATTTTGCTAGGCTCGCCAATATCAGCGACTTCTTTAGCCTGCCATTCGCCTTTATTATCTTCATAGAGCAGCCAGATTTTTGAAGTTAAAGCGGTGGTGGTAAAGCAGTAATTATGTCCAGTCTCCCATGCACAACGTATTTCTAAAGGAGCGCCTGGAATATCGAAGATTTTTTTAGGTTGTTTGGTATGTAAATCCCATTGCACAACGGTATTTCCAAAGCGTTTCATGGCTTCTGGGTCGGCTAGCATTTTGCCAAAATCCATCATGTAATTGGACCAACCGGTAAACGAAGAAGTCAGCATCACATTGCTATTAGGCAGAACGCGCACATCGTAGCCATAACCATCGGCATATTTGCCGGTTTTAATGGCACCTTGCAAATTATCGTCTGTGGGCATCCAATGCGTAGCAATATAATCGCCTTCGTTGGTATATTCCACAAGGGCAGTACGTCCACCATGATCTTTATTGTTAGATAAACCAGTAATGACGATACGGCCGGGTAGGGCGTAAGTCGAATGTGGGCCGACTATGCCACCACTTTTAGCGACAAAATCTGTAATGGTTTTTTGTAAGGTCGGTTTAGCAGGATCCGTGTGTACATCAAATATAAAGATCTTATTGGTATCAAGTCCACCTGCCCATAAATATTGGCGATCATCCGTAAAATCAGAGTGATGAGCTTCGTTACGGCCACCTACAGATAAGCTATTAATCACTTTGCCGTATTTAGCGGACGTTGGATTGACATCCACAGTCACCATTTTATCTTGTTCATCGCCTAAGCCTTCGACACCTAAGGTCCAGATGTAGACAAAATCCTCTTGGCCTTTAATTTTAGGCATATACGGTGACAAGCAGGTTTCATCAGCGATGGCTGTTGAAATAGAGAGACTGACTAAGGCGACGGCGGACAGCTTAAAAGCAGAATGAAGTAAGGTGTTTGTGATGTTCTTTAGGGTTGTAGCATGATTGTTCATATCCTTCCTTTTTTATAATTATAGTGTTTAAAGATACCGGTGTTTTATGGGGGTAGCCATTTTGAGCTAGGCTGAGCTATTATTATCCTAAGAGCGTTTAGGGTAAATGTTTTTAATCGTCACAGTATATATTATGCTAATTTTGTGCCAAGCTACAAAAATAATCATACCTGATTGTTACTTATGACTTTTTATATAGATGCTCTGTAGAATGTTGTTATTTATGTGTCATAAAGCGTGTCAATGTAGTGTTAATGTGAGAGGTTGATACCAGCATGAAACAATTCATGCAATCAGCCGTCGTGTTGGTTTTGATATTTATAATGAATTTGAGCTCTATGTGAATCGTAGTCGGTAAATAAAAATAAGGCCGACAAATACAAATCTTATAAGTACCTGAAAAACTCCCACATGTCATACTCATCGTTATACACAAATGTTAAGTAACAGTCATCTCGGTAGGGAGAGCGC
>CAMDNJ010000060.1 GCA_945902915.1 Crenothrix polyspora
TTGAATCCGTGTATTTATAAACAGTAGTACCTTCACCCGCTTGTCTAATGACGGTATTTTCTATAAACGGTGTTGCAGCAGATGAGCCAGCCAAGTAAGCAGTACCTGCAAGATTTGCAGCGTTTTGTATACCAGTTTCAGTAGTAAAATCTACTTTACCATTAGCAAATGCTAAAGGAATAGCAGCCGATACATTAACTGCAAATAACGCCGTAGCGATTGCAGTCGATAATAATAATTTTTTCATTTTATATCTCTTAATAAGGAAAGGAAGGTTTTTTAAAGTAAGCTAAAACACATTGTGATAAATGCTGCCCAGATTACCCAGCCATTATTTATCTCCAGCACTGAAGACTGGATATTCATCCATCTGCTGTCACACTAAAAACTCCATTTATAATGACTGAGTAATACGTTTAGTTACCTTTACCGGTAATAAATGTATCCAGACACACTCAACGCAGTGACATTATTTCACAATAAAACAATCAACTTAGTTACAATTAAGTTACATTTTCAGTACATGCATTACTTTATGTATAGATTCCTAGCTATTACTTACCTCCATTAACGCAGTGCAAGCTTAGCGTTGTTAGTGCGCGACTCTATTATTGACTAATTAAGGCTTTAACAGCCTATTTAACAACGCTGTTATATAACTGTAATATTTATATCTTATGATCACTTTAATTATAATTAATATTAAGTATCGCTCATGAGCCTAGAAGATCTTTTAGTTGATAATAAAAAGCATACTATTTCTATGCGCCTTAATAACACTGACCGCTCCAATGTACAGAGCTTAGCTAAACGCCTTTATGTTAAGGAATCTGAAATTTATCGCTTAGCGATTAACTTTCTTTTAAATCGCACCCATAAACTTCATGATATTGGCTATGCAGGTAGTGATTTATTACCTGTATTTATAGAACTTAAAGCTGAAATGAACGTAAGTTTTAGCTTTAATAAGCAACAGCTTTCTAGAATCATCAATTCCAGAAATGTAGACCCAGACAAAGTTGTAGATATGTTTGATATTGAGCTATTAACGCAATCAAATGATAAACTGCATCAATTTTTATTAAATAACCCCGACACCCTTATTTTTGAAGATCCCGACATAAAGACTTGGATTAACAATTATTTATATGACAAATATCTTTGGGATCAAGTCTAGTAAGTAGTAAGTAGCCTCGATGCAGCAACGCGGAATCGAGGATAGACTACCGATGCCAACACAACCCCTTAAAATAACTCAAGCGGAACGGGGTTTGCAACCCCGTTCTTAACGTTTAAGGTTTTGTAGTTATTGAAGCATGCAAACAT
Organism: Crenothrix polyspora; assembly: GCA_945902915.1. GTDB lineage: Bacteria > Pseudomonadota > Gammaproteobacteria > Methylococcales > Methylomonadaceae > Methylobacter_C. Next base: position 1,327 of record CAMDNJ010000060.1, read on the forward strand.
TTCGGTCGGGGTTATAAACCCCGACCGGCATCGGTATTGCGCCGCCTGTACTTTCAAAAAATATCCCCACGATTATATTGCCTTAAGGTTTATAATCTGCCCATGAGCAAAATCCACGATAGCAGTTACAAGTTCTTATTTTCTAATCCAGAATTAGTCCGTGACCTAATCATGGGCTTTATACCGGATGATTGGTTGCACAGCTTAGATTATGCAACCCTTGAGAAGGTACCAGGCTCTTATATTTCTGATGATTTCCAGCAACGTGAAGATGATATCGTTTGGCGAGTAAAAGTCGGTGGTGACTGGCTTTATCTGTATTTACTGATCGAATTTCAAAGCAGTGTCGATAAATATATGGCCTTGCGTATGATGGTTTATGTGGGCCTGCTTTATCAAGATTTAATCAAACGCGGAGAGGTACTTGCCGATGGTCGTTTACCGCCTATATTACCCATCGTGCTTTATAATGGTAGTCAACGCTGGACTGCCGCTACCGATGTCGCTGATTTAATTCCCTTAGTACCTGGCTTAATGGAGCAGTACAAGCCTAGTCTTAGCTATTTATTAATCGACGAGAATGCCTATAATGACACAGAACTAGCCTCACTCAATAATCTAGTCGCTGCCGTTTTTAGATTTGAACAATCCGACAGCCTAGAAACTGTGAATGATTTGGTGGGCCTGTTAATAATTTGGTTAGAGGATAGAATCGATTTACGGCGCATGTTTGCCTTATGGATAAGCGCTGCCTTGAAGAGAAATAAAAATTACAGTATCGTATTGCCAGAACTAGATGATTTACAGGAGATTAAAGTCATGTTATCTGAACGAATGGAACAATGGGCACTGGCTTATATAGCAGAGGGTGAACTGAAAGGCGAACTGAAAGGTAAACTTGAAGGTAAGCTTGAAGGTAAGCACGAAGGCGAAATGCTGGCTTTGCAAAAATTACTTTCTAAACGCTTTGGTGCCATACCGGCCGACATAACCCGATTAATTGCCAATGCACCGCTTGAGGCTATTGAGCAATGGTTTGACCGCGCCATTGATGCCCAGCAATTAGCCGATATTTTTAAAGACGATTAACCTCTAGGCTTCATTACCGAATCAAGGAACTGCCACCGATGCCTCCACAACCCCTTAAAATAATCATTCGCTTAATAATCCTCGATTCCACTAGCGTTACATCGAGGCTACTTTTATAGGTGAATTCGGGAAATAAGTAGTAAGTAGCCTCGATGCAGCAACGCGGAATCGAGGATAGACTACCGTTACCAACACAACCCCTTAAAATAATCATTCGCTTAATAATCCTCGCAGCACTAGCGTTACATCGAGGCTACTTGCTACTTACTATTTTTTTATCACATTATTTACTATAACAAATAATGTGTTATGAATGGTAGAATTAGTGTGTGAGTATAAAACAATTTAACAGCCGTTTTTTTGATTATTCACTCATTAATACCTTGAATTTAAATCAGGAAAAACAATGCATATACAACTGCACTCAGAGTTTGATGACATATTACAAGCGCTTGGAAACAATGCCGCAGAGTTCTTTTTGGCGGCAAGCTTATATCACGCAAGAAAAGTCAGTTTTGCAATGGCCGCTCATATGGCAGGGTTGGACTTTGATAGCTTTAAAACACGCTTGATAGAACATTTTAATAAAGGTTTTATCATAGCTGATGAATGTGTTTTAGAAGATATTCAAGCCATAAAGGAATTGTAAATTTTTGTGAAAATCGTATTGAATACCAGTCCAATTATTTTTTTGAGTAAAATAGACAGTATTAAATTTTTAGCCGAATGTATTGATGAAGTATATGCTCCAAAAGGAGTTGTAGATGAATTGTGCGGCTATGAATTACCTTCATTTATTAAGGTTCATACGCTTTCAAAAACAGGCGCAGCTTATGTTAGCGGTGCTTTAGGTCAACTACACCAAGGAGAATTAGAGGCGATTGTCTTGGCACAAGAAATGAATGTGGATTATGTTGTCCTAGATGATCTATTAGCTCGACGTAAAGCTCAACGCTTAGAACTAGCAATTATAGGCACATTAGGCTTGTTACTTCTATTAGAAAAGCGAAGCGTGCTGTCCGCTGAAGAAACCTGGCATAAAATACGGCAATTAACAGAACAACACGGAATGTATATAGCACCACAAATTCTTCAGCAAATAAAAAATCAACTTTTTTATATTCACTGAAATAACGCGTAACCTGTAAACCCTAGGGTAATGTGGGTTTTGCCAATATAGCGCTTATCGGGATGAACAGTGCGTTTTAGCTGTTCAAGTACATGGCATTAATCATTGTTGCAAACGTTTTTGCAGTTATCTTTGTAGAGCCGCTACTGAATTAGTTACCAAGCTCGACGGGGTTTGCAACCCCGTTCTTAACGTTTAAGGTTTTGAATTTATTGGGGCATGCAAACGTTTCGGTCGGGGTTATAAACCCCGACCGGCAATGAACCTCGATTAACTTAATCGAAGCTCCGAAACCTCCTCGATTCCACTAGCGTTTCATCGAGGCTACTTACTAACGAGGCTGCTTGCTCAATATGACTTTTATACTGACTTTATCTATATTTTCTTGATCAACGGTTACTGCAAGTTGACTCACTGTAATACCGAGATTGGTTTCTAATGCCGCCATCCAGTCTATGAACTGATCAAAGGCACAATCTTCCAACCACAAGGTGACCTTGTATGCATCATCAGGAACCATGCGTTTGATACTGGACTTGATGTCCATCTCAACACTACTGGTATCAATCATGACCATTAAGGACTGTTCCTCTTGACTGGTATCTGTTTCGGGCTGCTGATTTCTAAGCTCGGCCACTTCTGCACTGATGGAACTTAGGTATTGATAAGTCTGTTGTTGGGCTTTAATTTTTTGCTCCAATACTATTTTATCAGCTAAAATCGGCGCGAATATCAGCAGATAAACGCTATAAAACAACACCACTACACTCACTGCTATCGATAACACACGCTCTCTTGGAGAAAGTAGTGCGAATTGTTTCTGGAGATTATTTATGTTTAAGTTCAAAGTGTACCTCCACGCCATCTTTATTGGCTTCTTCAGATTGAATTTTTACTAACAACTGCGGACTCGCTTCTAATTGTTGTTTAAGCTCTTCCACCTGAGCAATATCGGGCATTGTTAACTGAATCTGCAACATATTATTTATAAAATCCAGCTGCTTAAGTTGATAGCCGGCATTAGCATTTAAAACCTCTCCCGTATCATACAACAAGCTCATGAACAGACTACCGGTACTGCTGGTGTTTTTGCTAAGCTCCATTAAGGCTTGTTCAGCCTGCGCCTTGATATTAACTACACGCTTTAATTCGGGAAAAGTTTCTTTAAACAAAGCTAAGGTCTCTGCGTCCAAGGCTGCCAGCTCAGATTTTTGCTGACTATAACTGTTGACTAAAAACCCTGTTTGTAACAAAGCGGTAAGCATAATTAGCCCCAAAGATGGCAGCCATTTTTTCCATTGCCACTCTGAAGTATTTTTTTTCTCAAAACGACCTGTCAAAAGGTTGTATGAGCTAGCCAAGATTTCAACATTGCTAGCTAATAAAGCTAAAATTGAAGTAACTTTATGGTAATTTATATCGATAGTGTGTTCTGGAATCTCTAAATTCAATTCATCAACTGACCATAACTCTATTGCGCTCAGTTCTGAGTTTTCTACTAAGACTTTGTCTAGGATAAGGGGCAGCATGTCACGATCCACTCCGGCACCCAAGCAATAATCATGTCGTAAAATAGCTTGCTCACCCTCAAGCACTAAAGAGCAATGCTGTGCCTGATAAGGCAAACATAAGCTTTCTGGATAAACACTGCTTAGGTTAATTCCTGCCTGTGCAAAGCTTGCTATACAGACTTTAAATTTTTCAAGATTCGTTAATGCCACATAAATTTTGCCGTCAGGCTGTTTTTGCCAAACCCGATGATACGTGTCTACCTCGTCAGCCAATAAGTCTTCAAGCGCAAAAGGCAGGGCTTTTTTTATTTGGCCACTGGTCTTAACCGGCAATTCTAAGCTTAATAACAGCACATCCGATGCGGGCAATAACAAAGTGACGGCCTTGTTTTCGGCACTTTGCGCCAGTTCTTGCAAGCTGCCTTGTTGTAGTGCTCGGACTTGTGAGTTTTCTAGCACCAACCATTGCAGGGCAACGTCATTTTGTTTTAGCAGTCTCGCGATAATAAGCTCAGCCATTTTGTAAACTCCTACGTAAACGTTTAAGCACGGTTGCCGCACCTAAATTGTCACGGTTTAACTGTGACATAAACATCAAAGTATTTTTCCCCATGTCGATGTGTCCTGATAATAAAAAATGATGACTAACAACGCTGATACTTCGGTTTTTTACAGTAATACCCACCATGGCGTCATCTTTTAAAAAATCTGCTATGCTTTCAAAAGGTTTGCCACTGGATCGATATAAAGATTCTGCTTGGTCTTTTTCAATATCAGCAGCCAAAGTACGTAACAGCACGGCACTTGCAGTATTGATATTGATAGGCTGATAACCATCAGCAACATAAATAAAGGGCAGTAATTTGTTATAAATCTTCAGCGTCATACCTTGTATGCGTAATAACTCGCTGACGTCTGCAAAAGGCACATTGGCACTACGATAAGGCGGTTTAAACTTACTATAGGTTTCATCTTCTGCGCCATATGGAATCGTTATATCCATATCAGCATCAACCCAATCCAACATGGCGTCGACTAAAGCCGTCTTTATGTCTAAAATAGTTAATAAGCGCTTTAAGCGTTCCACCTCTTCATCGTTTGCAATGCCGTCAACCACTATATTATTCAGGTTAAAGCGGCCTTGCAGATCGGTAATTTCAGCTTTTATATTACCTTCTGGTATGGGCTTTAAAGTTAAGGGCTTACTCCAAACATCGTTTAAATCATCATACTTGTTATTATCCGTATCCACTTTAAGCTGAGTAGTTGCCCAGGCCTCAAGTCCATAGACATATTCCCAAGCTTGTGTTGAACGCAGCTGATTTTCTGTTCGTCGTATATCCATCTGTCTGTCGCTAGACATAGCGACTAAAGCGACCGTAACCACTGCCAGCACTAACATAACGGTGATCAGCGCAATACCATGTTGTGACCGAGTCTGTAGAGATTTAAGTCGTTTCATTAATGTAATAAAAATTCACGATGTACGCTACCTAGACCTTCGAGCTTAAAACTAATATCAAGTGCTTTAGGGATTTCATCCTTTATGAGTTCCCAAGCATGGGTTTTCTCATTAAAGGCCTTTATTGTTACATCTTGTGTTGCGAGCAGTTTTCGACGTCGATATTCTGTTTGCTGAGTTCTATCAGAAATAGTCCAGACACGCCGATATAACGCGCCTTTTTCTAAGCTATAACTCACTCTTAATACACTATTTTCACTGGCATTAGTTGACCATGAGGGCGCAGTACGAGTAAAAACCAAGAGCTCATTGCCACGCCCTACTGAAATAGCGGGTTCGGCGCTACCGAACTCATCTCTAATCGGTCGATTAATGATTTGGCTTAAGTCTTCATTGAGTAAATACAAGGTGGTTTGTAATTGCGCCAGTTGTTCGGCTCTGGGTACCGTACTGGCCCTCGCTTCTAAGATCGCTGCTAAACCTGCATAGGCCATCATCGACATGACTGAAAAAATAGACAAGGCTATTAATATTTCCAATAAGGTAAAGCCTTGTTGTTTAGCACATTGAGTTGCTGCTCCAAATAGCGGATTCCTTCTAGCAACACAGGTTTTCTGGGTGTAGTCTACGTTCATCATATTTTACTGATGTCACTTAATAGGCTAATCAAGGGCTGCTTATCACCTTCCAGAAATACCTCTATGCGATATCGCCAAACACCGGCTAGATCTGAATAGCTACGTTTAATCTGCCAGTACCAGCGCCGACCTGCCATTTCATCCCAGCCCGCCAAGGATTCTGGCTTATCTTTTGCTAAGCGTAGTTGCACAGCATGATTACTCGCCACTAAGGCGGCTAGGGTTTTGTTTTCCAGATACCATAAATTATTGATATTATCGGCGGTAATCTTTATAGCACTGACCATCACTATGGCCAAAATAGCTAAGGCAATTAACACCTCTAGTAAGGTAAAGCCTTTAGCTTTTCTATAAGGAGATATGTTGCTCATGGATTATCTAGGCTACTGATAACTAAGCCATCATTTTGAGTATTAGTCAGTAAAAAAGTGCTGTCACTATTTTGCATCGTTAGGCTGATTTGAAATGAGTCCATTTCGCCATCGGGTGTCAATATAATCTGTGGCTTTGGCTCAACACCTTGAACAGCTAGTTTATTTAAAAAAGCAGCTTTTTTTTGCATGCTAAAAGCCAAGGTCATTTGCGGCAGAAGCTCTCGCTCTTTAAAAATCATGTCAGTCACTTCAGGCTGCCATTTTTGTTTTTTTACCACGGTAAACCGATAGCCATGCTCAAACAACTCCAAGCCCAGTACTTCACCTCGGGTAATCGCCTCTTGACTAGCCAGTTCCAGCAGTTTAACCAATCTATCGGCTTCTAGCTTTTGTTGATCGCGTGGATCAGCGGTACCCATTGAGAGCATGGCCATACCTGTTATTAAGCCGATTAAAACCAAAACAATTAGCAATTCAATCAGGGTAAAGCCTTTGACTTTATTCATAACAGATATTCAGCTAGACAAATAATTCGTCATCCCGGCATGGGCGTTATTAGTTACTTACAAAACCTGGCGTGCAATAGCTTTTGCTAGTACTTTTAAAACAGCTGAAGCTGTTTTACTCCAGACACGCAATAAAACCTGGAGTGCAATAGCTTTAGCTAGTGCTTTAAAACAACTGAAGCTGTTTTACTCCAGACACGCAATAAAACCTGGAGTGCAATAGCTTTAGCTATTGCTTTAAAACAGCTGAAGCTGTTTTACTCCAGACACGCAATAAAACCTGGAGTGTAATAGCTTTAGCTAGTGCTTTAAAACAACTGAAGCTGTTTTACTCAAGACCTTTATTTTTTAACCCAATTAGTAATATCGGCATCGGCTTCGGTGCCCCCTTCAATACCATCAGCACCGTATGAATAAAGGTCAAATTCACCATGTGTACCGGGTTTAAGATAAAAATAAGGTTTGCCCCAAGCATCGACCGGCATTTGATCTAGATAACCGCCCTGCTTCCAATGCGTGCCTTGAGGCAAGCCTGCCGGCATAGTAACTAAGGCTTCTAAGCCTAGATCAGTGGTAGGGTAACTGTAATTATCTAAACGATATAAATCTAAAGCTGCGGTAATGGCTCTGATATCTTGCAAAGTTCGGGTGGCCCTAGCTTCATCGGGTCTACCCATGATTTTTGGCACGATGATAGACGCCAAAATGCCCAGAATAACCACAACAATCATGACTTCGATCAGGGTAAAACCCCGGTGTTTTTTATAAGACATCACTATATCAATCCTTAAAGTAAAAGTAACAAACGTTCATTAGCGCAATTTATTGCTTACCAACTTAAGACGGGGCACTAGCTTAACCGTTCATTTTTAGACAAGGCCCTCCTAAGCGCAGACAAAAGGCGAAAGGTTAAGGGCGAAGTAGGTTTTAAGTTGCTAACCTGTTAGGCTTAATCTTTCGCCCTGTGCCTTTCGTCTGCGCTCAAGCTGTCTCGTCTTAAGTTGCTAGCCAAATTTATAGCACTATTTAACCAATTGGTTCATCTCAAAAATCGGCAATAATATCGCCAATACGATGGCGAGCACCACCAAACCCATCACTAGAATTAAGATAGGCTCAAACAAGCCTAAGGTCATTTCGGTTAAGGCCTGTATATCGCGCTCTTGATCATCGGCTGCGCTGGCCAACATTTTCGGTAACTGTCCGCTAGCCTCGCCGCTGGCCACCAAATGAATAGTGACGGGCGGAAATAAACCACTGGCCTCCATAGCTTTGTTTAAGCTCTGCCCTTCCCTGACTCTAATAGACGCGGCTTCTACGGCTTTTTGCATGGCATTATTGGTCAACACCTGACTGGATATTTGTAAAGCTTGTAATAATTCAACGCCGCTGTTAGTCAAGATGGCTAGGGTGCGCGTAAATCGTGCGGTATTCATACCCTTGGAAAAAGGTGCTACAAAAGGCATGGTCAATAATAACAAATGAAAGCGCATACGCGGTTCGGGTAAACGCAACAGCGCCTTAATACCCATGCTCGAAGCTATGACGACTAGCAATAACATCAAACCATAATGCTTAAAAAAATCACTACAGGCGATGAGTATCTTGGTAATGGTGGGCAATTCTCCGCCCATTTTAGTAAAAACACTGGTTATTTCGGGTACCACGTAGGCTAATAGGCCGATGACCACTAATAAGGAAACAGAGGTTAACATCACCGGATAAATCATGGCCATTTGTAGCTTGCTGTGCAATTGACCTTTATCACTAATATAATCGGCCAATCTTTGTAAGACTTGATCCAGCTTGCCAGAGGATTCCCCGGCTTCTATGGTGGCCCGATAAAGGGGCGGAAAGGTGCTAGGAAAAGCACTGCAAGCCTGCGCTAAACTTTGGCCTTCCATAACCCTAGTTCTGACGCCGAGCAATATGCGCTTGGCTTTGGCTGAATCTAATTGTTTGGCGGTAATGCCTAAGGCTTCATCTATAGACAAACCTGAGCCCAGCAAAGCAGCTAATTGCCGGGTAATATGGGCTAATTGCCGCATATTAATACGCTGTGACAGCAACGGCCCTTTGCTGCTCTGTTCTTTTTTATGAACTTCTGTTATTTCCAGCAAGGTCAGGTCTTGGTTTTTTAACTGCTGCCTTGCCAATTTAAGGGTATCGGCTTCAAAAGTGCCTTTTACGGCTTGACCTTTGGCATTGAGGGCTTGATATTCAAAGGCGGCCATCGCTTAATCCTTTTGAGTAATGCGGATGGCTTCATCCAAACTGGTATCACCCTTAAGCACTTTTTCTAAGGCACTCTCTTGTATGCTGCGCGAAAATACTCGTGCATGTTCTTCTAAAAGCTGATCACCGGCACAATCATGGATCAAGCTACGCATTTGCGCGTTAATAGGGATAATTTCGAAGATGCCGGCACGACCTTTATAGCCTCTTTGCCCACAAGGCGCACAACCTTGTGCCTGATAAACCGTCACTGTGTCTTCACCCTCAGCTTTATAGCCGAGTTTTTCTAAATCCTTAACCGGCACACTGACGGCAACTTTGCAGTGTGGGCACAATTTTCGCACCAGTCGTTGTGCGATAACGCCGACCAAGCTAGAAGCCAGCAAAAACGGCTCAACACCCATGTCGCGTAAGCGAGTAATAGCACCAACGGCGGAATTAGTATGCAAGGTTGATAATACTAAATGACCGGTTAAACTGGCTTGTACGGCAATTTCTGCGGTTTCTCTGTCACGTATTTCTCCGACCATGACGATGTCGGGATCTTGGCGCAAAATAGCACGCAGACCTTTTGCAAAAGTCATTTCAACTTTATTATTAACTTGGGTTTGACCTATACCATCTAAGTAAAACTCTATAGGATCTTCTACCGTGAGGATATTTCGTGAACGTTCGTTAAGCTGATTAACGATCGCATAAAGACTCGTGGTTTTACCGGAACCTGTCGGTCCTGTTACCAAGATGATGCCATGCGGTCTGACGATCATGTCTTGAATGCTAGCTAAGTCTTGATCGACCATACCGATCTGCCTGAGACTCAGCTGATTGGCTTGTTTGTCTAGCAACCTTAACACCACGCGTTCACCATGGCCTGAAGGCAAGGTCGAGACGCGCACATCAACGGTGCGACCGCCAATATTCAGGGAGATACGCCCATCTTGTGGCAAGCGTTTTTCGGCGATATCCAATTTGGCCATGACTTTTAGTCTGGAGATAACCATGGGCGCGAATTCACGTGCAGGCTCAATTATTTCGCGTAAAGTACCATCGACTCGAAAGCGCACGACCATGCGTTTTTCGTAAGATTCGATATGAATATCTGAGGCGTTTTCTTTGATGGCCTCGGTGAGTAGGGCGTTAATTAAGCGAATTATCGGCGCTTCATCAGCACTCTCTAGCAAATCTTCTGGCGTTGGCAAATGCTGTGCCATGTAAGATAAATCCATATTATCTTGCATGTCATCAACCATTTGTTGAGCATGACCGGACTTTTGCTCGTACAGCTCTTGCAACAGTTGCTCAAAAGCTTCTTCAGTGATCTTGGTAAAGGTCGCGGCCTTATCCACCAGTCTACGCATTTCGTATAAGGCTATACTGGTGGTTTTTTGCAGAAACAAGATTTCGGTATTATTTTCCGCATCTTGTTTTAGCAAAATACCCTGTCGTTTGGCAAAGCTATAACTAGGCATCTTAATGCCTAAAGCCATGTCCTCGGCTTCTACAGAGGCATCAAGACTCATTAATGACTCTCAGGTAGTGTCGGCATATTATTAGGTGTCGCTGGTTTTAAAGCAGGCAGTACAGGCTCATGCTCGTTAGGCATCAAAAATAAGCCCCGTTTTCCAGACTGTTGTTGAAGATTGCGCATGTCGTTGTATTTATCGCTAGATAACACAGAGGCTTTTTCTGGGTCACGTAATATGACTGGACGCAAAAACACCATTAAATTAGTTTTATTGTTTTTAGTCTCATTGCTTTGAAATAAATGTCCGATATAGGGTAGATCGCCCAATAAAGGTACCTTATTGACTATTACCGTAACATTATCACCGATGAGTCCGCCTAAAACCAATATCTTACCGTCATCAATCAATACAGAAGTATCTATTTCACGCTTATTAATAGTGGGTCCCGATGCAGGAGTATCGCCATCAACGACACTCGACACTTCTTGTTTAACCTTGAGGCTAATGACATTACCTTCATTAATTTGTGGCGTCACTTTTAGCTTAACACCCACATCTTGTCGAACATAAGTTGAACCCACATTACCTACCTGTCCCGCAGCCGCTGTAAAACTTCCAGTAGTCACGGGTATATTTTGACCGACGATCATATTAGCTTCTGCATTATCTAAGGTAACCAGAGAGGGCGTAGACAACACATTGACATTTGTATCTGATGCAAAGGCATTCAGCAAAGCTTGTAACTCTCCACCCACCATATAGCCGACACTCATGGTTTTACCTGCCGTAGCAAGCATATTACCCAAATTATTGGTATAAGAATTGGCAGCTACGCCCGTTGTTTTCACTGGCTTAGTATGCCATTCAACGCCAACCTCTTGTTTTTTATCAATGTTAACTTCAACAATAATCGCCTCGATATGAACCTGAGCACGACGGATATCCAACTGGTTGACCACTGATTTAAGTGTAAACATTCGTTCATCTGATGCAGTAATGATGAGGGCATTAGTGGCCTCATCCGCACGCACATCAAAATCTTTTTCTGTGCTAGCTTTAGTCACGGCTTGACCCGGGACTTTATCGGCTTTAATTTCACCCACACCAGTCAGGGTTTCTACTAAGGTTTTAGCGACGGCATAATGTAAGTAAATAACTTCGGTATTACCGTGTTTATGTGGCGGATTTGGAATATCAAGACTTTTAATTAAGTCTTTTAATTGCATCCGTAGCTCTGAATCGCCACCAAGAATAAGCGAATTTGATCTAATATCGGCAGTGACAGGAATACCAGGAATACCCGCACTAGCTCTTCCAATGGCTTTATTAGAAATTAGCGTGTTAATGGGCTGTATTAAATCTTCTGCGCTAGCATAATGTAAGGTGATTACTTCAATAGTTTGAGTGTCACTCCTATCAATTTCTTTTATCATTAAGGCTAAACGATTGACATTAGCCGCAGTATCAGAAAGTATGATAGTTCTGCTTTCTTTCATCGCCACCATAAAAGCATAAGGGGGTATCAAAGGTATTAAAGTTTGAACCACGGTAACGGGATCAACGTATTTAACTTGTATAATGCGCGTGAGTTGTTCATCGCTATTGATAGCTTTAGGACGTAACTGGCTTTCTACGCCATCTGCCTTTACAGATAGGTTGGGGACTATTTTTATAACATTGCCGCTATCAATAGCTGCAAAGCCATGCACTTTAAGTATTGATAAAAATACCTCATAAACCTGCGAGGCTTTCATGGGTGTAGAGGTAATAATTGAAATATTACCGATAACGCGAGGATCAACAATAAAGTTTTTACCAGTGGCATCGGCAACTGTTTCTATTAGGGTATGAATATCAACATTTTTTAAATTAAGTGAAAATTCATCATTTTGTGCGGTAGACACCAGACAAAAAGTAGTTAGTAACAGGCCAATTAACAAACGAACGTGCATAAATATAGTATAAGTGAGGTTATTTAGTGATAAACAGTAAACCCGCTCTTTCTTTAAGCATCGAAAGGGTTTCTGGTTGTTGATTACGCAGTAATATGACTTGCTCTTTCGTTATCGACTGTACAATAACGCCACTCGGCAATGCTTCGCCTAAATGATATTTTTTTTGCACTTTTATTTCATCTTCAATAATCGCATAACTGTTATTGGTTTGATTAGGCAGAAAAAAAACACCTAGCAATTTAATAGGCAACGCCGTTTCTTGTGACACGATTTCTTGTTGCTTAATCTCCTCCTCAACCACCGCCACCTCAGGACTGCCAAACAAATGCCAGTCTTTAATGAGCTGAAAATCCCTTTGTATTTCTTCAGGTTTTTCTTCCACCACTTGTTCTGGTATCTCATCAGTTAAGGGCTCAGTCTTAGTTAAAGCCGTCATAGAAGACATAGCTATTAGAAAATAAGCTAAGGCTAGAAAAAAGGCTGCACTAGACCAGACGCTATATTGCGTAGCCCAGTACTTGAACTGGGTAAAGTTTAATTTTGGAATTATCAATTTTGCCATATTAGTAGTATATAACAACAACATTACTGATTTATGACATGGCAGCTTATTTAAGCTTATTTATTGTGTTTGGAACGAGGCGTTTTAGACGCGCTTATTGGCTATTATTAATGGTTGCATTTTACCGTTCCCACGAAGTGGCGTATGCACCCAATGCCGGTCGGGGCTTGCAGCTCCGATCAAAAAGCTTGATGGTTTAAGAACTTTTAAAGCCTTAGGTATCTCCTTGCCAGCGCAGCTATCTTACACGTAGGATTTACATCAATGGGCTTTGTGCCGATGCGGATATTTTATATCTTACATCCAATGGAGTTGGATGGTTAATTAACTCAGCGAAAACTTATGAGACGATTAATACAAACCTAGGCTTGTACTTCACTCCAATATCAGCCATGTAGATCGGGTTAGCGCTAGCGTAAGCCGACATTTCTAAACACTTTATTTATTAAGCAGATGATTTTTCAATGCTTTGTGCTGGCAAAGTTAGCAACCTTACAATGCCGATCGGGGTTTGCAACCCCGATCAAAAGGCTTGAGGGTTTAAAAGCTTTTAAAGCCTTAGGTATCTCCTTGCC
>CAMDNJ010000061.1 GCA_945902915.1 Crenothrix polyspora
TTTAAAGGCAATAGCTGAAGCTATTGCACTCCAGGAATTTACTTAGTATTTTATATAGGAGGAGCCGAACCAAACTCAGCCAAAAATTCAGCTTCATCCATAACTTTAATACCCAGCTCTTGTGCAGTGGTGAGTTTTGAGCCGGCTTCTACACCAGCGACCACCACAGAGGTATTCTTAGAAACCGAGCCTGCGACTTTCGCACCTAAGTTTTCTAGTAAGACTTTAGCTTCAGAGCGGGTTAGCTGTTGCAAAGCGCCCGTTAATACCCAAGTCTGACCAGCGAGAGGTAGGCTAGTGATAGTCTGATCAACGATTACGGGCCAAGTAACACCCGCGTCCAAAATTTTAGCGATGATAGCTCTGTTTTCAGTATTTTGAAAGAACTCGACGATATTCTTAGCCATCACCGGCCCAATATCAGGCACTAGCATTAAGTCCTCTAAAGAGGCCGCCATGATCGCCTCCAAGGTTTTAAAATACTGAGCAATACTTTTTGCACCTTCTTCACCGACTTCATGGATACCTAAAGCAGCTAGAAAGGTACCGAGTTTAGTGTGTTTTGAGGCGGCGATAGAGGCAAGTACATTCTGGGCGCTTTTTTCACCTTGACCTTCTAGGCGAGTAATATCCTCGATAGTCAGGCTATAAATATCGGCGATGGTTTTAAGTCTGCCCGTGCTATATAGCAATTCGATAAGCTTAGTACCTAGATTGGCGATATTCATAAACTTACGCGAGGCGTAATGACGAATACGCTCAGCACCTTGAGCGCTACAGCTTAAATCAGCAGTACAACGGAAAGCGGCTTGGCCTTCAGTTTGTTTGACCAACGCATTACAAGCAGGGCAACGCTCGGGAATGATAATAGGGGTTCTGTGCGCGCCAAGTTCAACGACCTTTACCACCTTAGGTATCACATCACCGGCGCGTTGGATTTCAATCTTATCGCCTATTTGCAGACCTAAGCGTTCGATTTCATCCATATTATGTAAAGTCGCATTACTCACCGTCACACCGCCGACAAAAACAGGCGTTAATCGAGCCACCGGTGTTAATACACCCGTCCTACCGACTTGAAAATCCACCGCCAGCAGTTCGGTGACACTGTTTTCAGCAGGAAACTTTCTAGCAACCGCCCATTTAGGTGATCTTGCGATAAAGCCTAGCGTGGCCTGTAGCGCTAAGTCGTCTATTTTGTAAACGATGCCATCAATTTGCATAGGCAAGAGCGCACGAATCTGTTCCATTAGCTCATAATTGCTGACAAAAGCCTCATAACTGCCTAAGAAAGCATAGCAATGCGCATGCTTTCTAAAACCTAGGCTATGTAAATAAACCAGTAGCTCAGAATGCAAAGTAAAAGCCGGTGTGCCTAGCGTCTCACCCAAACCATAGGGTATGAACTGTAAATCACGAACGGCGGCAATCTTAGGATTCATTTGCCTAACCGAGCCGGCTGCTGCATTTCTAGGATTAACAAAAAGCTTAGTGTTATTTTCTAGCGCCTGTTGGTTAAGCTTTTCAAAAGCCTGCTTAGGCATGAAAACTTCACCGCGCACTTCCAAGGTTGCTGGCGGATGGTCGGTAGCCAGTTTAAGCGGCACGGATTTGATGGTCTTGATGGTGTGGGTGACATCTTCGCCGACCAGTCCGTCACCACGGGTAGCCGCATAGCTTAATAGGCCGTGATCATAATGCAGACTAATAGCTAGGCCATCGAGTTTAGGTTCACTATAGATATTAAGAGAGTCAGCACTCAGATTGAGTTCTTTAGCGGCTTTTTCAAAAAAGGCATAGGTTTCTTCTAAGCTAAAGGCATTAGCCAGCGAGAGCATTTTAACGCGATGCTCTATCTTGACATAATCGTCTATGGCTTTAGCGCCCACACGTTGGCTAGGGGATTCGGGGGTGACGAGCTCAGGATGCAGTGCTTCAAGGTCGAGTAAGGCTCTAAAGGCAAGATCATACTCAGCATCAGCGACCGTAGGCTGGTCTAGGACATAATAGTTATGATCCCATTGATTAATTTGGCTGACGAGATCTTGGTAGTTCAAGGTTTAGTTTCTGGTCGGGTTGAGTTTGGTTAACAAGGCTACTAATTTAAGATGGGACACTAGCTTAATTAAGAGCAGGCAAAAGGCAAAAGACAAAGGGCGAAGGCGAAGGGTTAAGCCTAGTATCTGCGCCGCCTTAAGGTGCTAACCTCCTAGACTTAATCTTTCGCCTTGAGCCTTTCGTCTAAGTTGAAGCTGTCCCGCCTTAAGTTGCTAACCGTTAACGATAGAGCCGTTAGCCCAAGCTTCGTTAGATGGGCCTACAAACTCTGGCGAAACTTAAAGATAGTCTCGTCAGTGAGCGGTTCACGATGGTTATCCAAAATAGTACCATCGAGTTCTACGGCTAATATTTGTAAGGTTTCGATAAAATCATCAAATACCAAATGTGCATCATCGAGGACGCCAGGTTGCATAAAAAATACGATACCACGACAATAAAAATCATCTAGGTTTTCGCTAGGAAAGGTGCCAGGTTCTTGTAGACAAGCAACACCAAAGTCTACTAGACGCTTAGGATCTAGGCGCTCATAGATATTCAAGTTTCCGTATTCTAGACCGACGATGGCGAAGGCGTTGTCTAAATCTGAGCCATTAAAGCCTTCCTTCGCATTGGCAATCAAACTGAATTGAATAACAGCCGGCACCGAAAACCGAGGTTCAGGTTCTCTGTCTTGCTCATCGGGTTCAAAAATAACATCCTCTTTATCATAATAATGCGGTTCATGAACCACAGTTTCTTCTTTATGATAAGCCTCATCTGCTTCTAAAGTGGGGGCTAAGTCTTCCTTAAAGGCTAACTCATCTTCAGCATCCCATTGTGCCTGTAGGCGTTGGTTCTTAAAATAAGCCCAAGTTAACATACCCACGACTATGAGCAGACCTGTTGCAATGATGACAATTCTTAGTAGTTCTTTATCCATTATATTTCCGCCAGACTCACTGCTTCTTCAATATCAACTGCAACCATCCGAGATACTCCCGGTTCTTTCATCGTAACACCTGCTAGCTGTTTTGCAATTTCCATAGTGACCTTATTATGGGAAATATACAAAAACTGCACCGATGCCGACATCTCTTCTACCATTTTTGAAAATCGCCCTACATTAGCATCATCCAGCGGCGCATCTACTTCATCTAATAAGCAAAAAGGCGCTGGGTTAAGCTCAAAGATAGAAAACACCAAGGCCACCGCCGTTAATGCTTTCTCACCACCCGATAATAAATGGATAGAGCTATTACGCTTGCCGGGCGGCTGGGCAATTATATTAACCCCTGCTTCCAGCAAATCTTGTTCCGTTAATTCTAAATAAGCCCTACCACCTCCAAACAACCTAGGAAACTTCTCCTGCAAGCCGGTGTTTATTTTATCGAAAGTTTCTTTAAAGCGTAGCCGACTTTCTTTATCTATCTTACTGATCGCTTGATCGAGTAAAGTGAGCGCCTCAAGCAAGTCCGCTTGTTGCTCATTAAGAAAGTTCATGCGCTCAGCTTGTGACTTATATTCTTCGATAGCCGTCAGGTTAATGGTGCCTAAGCGCTCAATCTGCTGGCATAAATCATCGACCTTGTTCTTCCAGCGTAATTCTTCGGCGAGTTCAGGCAAGGTGGTTAAAATTTGCTCAGCATCGGCGTCGATTTCTTTAAGTTGCTCATTGACGGTTTGCTGTCTTACCTTACTTTCTTGTAGTTCGAAGCGCATAGTATCTAAGGCTTCTTTTTGTTTGTCTAGTGTTAGCTGCACTCGGTTCTGTTGTTCAGAGCTTTGGCTAATCGCAAGTTCTATGTCTGCTTGAGCCAAACGTTGGCTTTTTAGCCTCGCTTCTAACAGGTCTTTAGCTAGGATACTCTCCGCTAGTTGCTGCTTTTCCTCATCGAGTGGGCTTAGATTTTGTTCTAGCTTGGTATTAAGTTCTTCTATGCGCTCAACCGAGAGTTGATGCTGCATCTGTAAGCGTTCGATTTGCTTAGTCGTCGCTACATCGGCAGTGCCTAAGGATTCGATTTTCGCCTTAATACTATACAGCGCAGCTCTAGCCTCATTAACCGCTAGCTCACACTGTGCTAAACGAGCCTGTAACAATTGATCGGCATTCTCTAGTTGCTGTTTTTGCAGATCTTGTTCTTCTAAGACCAGTTCAGCTTCCTCTTGTAACAAACGCGATTCAGCAATGACTTCGTTATTTTCCGTTAAGGCACGGTTAATGTCTTCTAGTTCATTAGCGATTTGCAATAAGCGCCGTTGTTGATGTTCCCAACGCGTAGAATAGGCACTAAATTCCGCGCTTTTTAACGACAATTCTGCACCCAGCTTATTATCTTGTTGTTGAATCAGTTCCCGAGTGTGTTCAGCTTCTTTCAGTTCTGCTTCAGTGATTGATAATTGTTCTTCATAATCGCTGATTTCAGCCAGCAATTCATCTTGTCTGAGTTTTAACTGGCGCAATTCCTTTTCACGCTGTAACACGCCCACTTTAGCATCTTTAGTATGGGTAACTTTTAACCAGCCTTTGCCCAGCCAAGTGCCATCGGGCGTGATGACTGATTCATGCGCTAAACATTGTTCAGCTAAAAGCAGGGCAGAGTCTACATTATCGGCACAATAAATACCGCTTAACAGCGCTGATAAGTCCCAAGGAGAGCGGACCTTATCGATTAAAGCAGATTTAGCTGAGCTAACGCTAGCAGCAATCGCGGTGCTGGTAGTAAACAGGGTAATAGATTCTTTAGAAAGTTCAGACAAACCCGAAAGCAAAGGCTTAATATCTGCTACACATATAGCTTCTAAATAATGGCTTAGCACCGTTTCAGTGGCGGTATCCCAGCCGGCTGCTACGTCGATAAACTCAGCTAAGCGCTGTTTATCAGTCAGGTTCATGGTCTCTAACCAGGCATTCAGATTTTTATTATCCTTGCCCATCGCATGTTGCTGCAATAACTCTAGCGAAGTGACTTTACCCTTGATGCTCTGGCTTTCAGAGCGGCGGCTATGTAAATAATCGTGGAACTGCTTAACCTGTTGGCGCTGTTCGGTGATCTGATGATGTAACTGCTCTAATTGTGCTTGATGGTTGTCGCGTTGATAGCCAATAATTTCTATATCGGCATCTAAGGTTTCAATATCGGTTTGTAATTCGCTGGCCGAAAGTTCGTCACGCTCGCCATTGAGCTTATCGAGTCGTGCTTGCAACTGACGGCTTTGATTGTCTAACTGTTGAACGGTGACGCGGTTGACTTCGGCCTGCTCTTTATACTGTGAACTGGTCGTGCGATAAGCTTCCCACTGCGCCTGCCATGCCGAACGCTGTTGTAAATTGTCTTGTTGATTTAAGTTAAGTTCTTCGGCTCTGGCCTCAGCGGTCATGATCTCATCTTCAGCTTCGACTAAGCTTTGTTTAATGTCTTCTAAAGCCAAGCTATCGGCTTGCAATTGGCTTAAGGATTGTTCGGCTTGCAGTTGCGCGCGATTAATTTCGACTAGGGTTTCTTGATGGCTCGCGGCATGATGCTTAATAGCTTGCTCCAAAGCACTGACTTCACCGACCAGCGTATAATAGTCAGCTTGAGTATGGTCTAAGCTTTGCTGTTGGGCTTTATGGTCTAGGCGCTTGTCGGCAATGGCTTTATCAAGTTCACGCAGTTCTACAAATAAGCGATTATGTTCGGCGGCGATCTCATGGAGTTTACTTTCTAAAAGGCTAGCAGCCTGATGATAAGCGCGCCAGCGCATGGCCAACATCTCCAGTCTAAATTGGCGCTCATGGCCTTTTAGCTCAGTATATTTCTCAGCCTTTTCGGCTTGCTTTTGTAGATGCTTAAGTTGCTTTTCGACTTCTTCACGCAAATCTTCTAGACGTTCCAGATTCTCGCGCGTGTGTTTCATACGAGTTTGCGTTTCAGCGCGGCGTTCTTTGTATTTAGAAATACCGGCCGCTTCTTCGATATGCACTCTAAGTTCATCAGGCTTAGCCTCAACCATACGAGAGATGGTGCCTTGTTCTATGATCGCGTAACTGCGTGAACCTAAGCCGGTACCTAAAAACAAGTCGGTGATATCTTTACGGCGGCAACGAGAGCCGTTCAACATAAACAACGATTGGCCATCACGACTGACTTGGCGCTTAATGGCGATAGTATCGTATTGCGCGTATTCGCCGCCTAGCTTGTTCTCGGTATTATTAAAAACCAATTCCACAGAGGCAGTGCTGACAGGTTTTCTACCTGAGGAGCCATTGAAAATAACATCCGCCATATTAGCGCCGCGCAAATGCTTGGCAGAGCTTTCGCCCATCACCCAGCGCACCGCATCGATAATATTAGACTTACCACAACCATTAGGACCAACAATAGCGGTCAGGTTTCCAGTAATAGGGATAACTGTCGTATCCACAAAAGATTTAAAGCCCGACAGTTTTATTTTTTCCAGCTTCATGCAGGGGATTCACACAATAGTTAAAACCTACACATTATCAGCGATATTGCCTGATGTTTCGAGATATTTCATTAAAAAATGTAAATATAGAGCTGCATTTGTTTGTAACTTACATTGTATTCACTATAAATTGTTGGGTTGAAACCATAGCATCGCAATACAGGTGGTTTTCATTGTGAGCCCAATGACAAGTTAATCATAGTGCACACATTCATAAGGCAAGCTAGGTTCACGGCCTGCAATTAAATCATTTAGAAACGCCCAAAACACGTCTGCTGACGGCGGACAGCCTGGTAAGAAATAATCTATTTTAACGACTTCGTGTAAGGGGCGAACTTTATCCAATAACAAAGGTAACTCTGGGTCGTTGGGGATTTGTGCGTTTTCAACACCTATGCCATCGATGTAAGCCTCAGTGAGGCATTCCTCTAAGGGAATAAAATTACGCATAGCCGGCAGTCCTCCGGTAATGGCGCATGCTCCCACAGCGACAAGAATTTTGCAGTTTTTACGAAATTCGCGTAACACATGCACATTTTCAGAATTACAAACGCCGCCTTCAATTAAACCAATGTCGCAGTTAGTACAATGTTCGATATCGGTTAAGGGGGAACGATCAAATTCTATGAGCTCAGCTAGGGGTATTAAGCGCTCATCTAAATCCAATAAAGACATATGGCAGCCAAAACAACCGGCCAATGAGGTAGTTGCGATTCTTATTTTAGTTTTCATCAGTTTGCTCCAAAGCTAAGCTGACTTGATCAATGTGTTGATGATCATATATACGCTTACCAATAGGTACTTGATAAGCTGTGTGTTTAATCAATATGGCGCCGGTAGGGCAAATATGAGCTGCAAGATCTGTCGCCTCTAAATCAGTATCTTTTAATAAACCGCTTTCGGCATTAACAATAAGTTGCTTGTTAATACCGCGACCCGAGATTGCAAATACGTTTTTGTGGTCATGTTCGTGGCTTGCTCTAACGCACAAGGTGCAAAAAATACAGCGATTATGGTCAATCATCACCTCAGCATGGCTAGCATCCAGTTCTCGCTGTGCATAAAAATGTGGAAAATGATTGTCTAGCATATTCAAATGATAGGCCACGGCTTGTAACTGGCAGTTGCCGGTTTTTTCACAAGATGGGCAAAAATGATTACCTTCCACAAAGAGCATTTGGGTTAATTTTTGCCGATCAGCTTGCAGTTCTTGGCTATCGTTAAGGATTTCTTGACCTTCCATCGCGGGAAAAGTGCAGGCCGAACAATTGCGACCATTGACCTTAACCGTACATAGTTTGCAACTGCCATGGGGCGTAAATTCTGGGTGATGGCATAAATGCGGAATATAAATGCCGGCAGCCGTCGCCGCTTCAATAATGGTTTGCCCTTCTTCAAAGGGGATGGTATTGCCATCAATGCGGATTGTTTTAGTCATCAGTCTTGCTCCACTTGCGTTAAATGCGCGGCGGCATCGTTACGGTTTGCTAATTGTCTTGCAGTTTCTAGGGCAGCATCTAGATCAAAGCCGGGTTCATAACTGATATTTTTTAAGCGACTTTGATAGAGTTCAGGAAAACGTGCCAGGGTACTGATAATGGGGTTGGCTGCTGTCTGTCCAAGACCACAATGACTATAGTTCTTAACTAAAGCACATAATTCTTCAAGAGCTACCACATCACCTGCTGAGCCATGGCCGTCAACAATTTTAGCCAGTTGATTCTTCAATAAAGACGTGCCAACGCGGCAAGGTGTACAAAAGCCACAACTTTCATGAGCAAAAAAATGAGTGAAGTTATTAACGATATCCAGCAAGTTGCGGTGTTTATTAAAGACAATAAAAGAGCCGCCAGTGGCTAAATCTTCAAAAGCCAGTTTGCGTTGTAATTCTAGCTCAGAAATAAATAACCCCGAAGGGCCGCCGATTTGTATACCTAGCAAGGCTTCTGCGCCACAATCACTTAAGATGGTTTCTATTGAGGTGCCGAATTCATATTCATAAATACCAGGCCTTGCACAATCGCCACTAATGCTGAGGATTTTTGTGCCTTTAGATTTCTCTGTGCCGATACTAGCAAACCAATCACCACCTAAATGTGCAATCGCCGCTGCCGCTAAGAAAGTCTCTACATTATTAACGACGGTGGGTTTATCTAAATATCCATGAGTTACAGGGTAGGGCGGGCGATTACGAGGAATGCCCATTTTTCCTTCTAGCGATTCGATTAAAGCTGATTCTTCGCCGCAGATATAAGCGCCAGCACCTAAGCAAATGTCGATATCAAAGTTTACCCCGCTATTGAGTATGTTATTACCCAATAAGCCTAGTTGTCTGCGCTCGGTGAGTATATTTTGCAGCTTATCGTACAAAAACAAATACTCTCCACGTAAGTATAAAAAGCCCTTTTGCGCTCCTATAATAACGGCACAAACAGTCATGCCTTCAAAAACCTGCTGGGCGTAGCTATTTAATAGCACTCGATCTTTAAAAGTACCGGGTTCACCTTCATCAGCATTACAGACCACATAGCGCTCAGTTTCTGGTTCATCACGGCAATATTGCCATTTACTGGCGGTTTTAAAGCCAGCACCACCTCGTCCGCGTAGACCTGAGAAGTCAAGTTCAGCTAAAGTAGCAGTTATGCCGCGTTTAAAAGTTGAATGTAAGGCATGGCCAGGCGTTATCGGATGATTTAATAATAAATCTGGCTTGATAATATGATCATTGATATGGAATAACTCACTAGGCCAGTGCTCTAGTGGCGTCTCTTGATTAATCAACTCACTAATCTGATCGATACGAGCACGATCAAGGCGGGGTAGGGCTAAGCCATTCACTAAGCCAGCAGGGCCTTGGTCGCAGAGTCCAGTACAGGAGGTATTATCCAAACTAACTAGGCCATCTGCTCTTACTTCACCTACAGCGACTTTAAGTTTTTGTGAAATATAGTAGGTTAGTGCCTCTTTGCCAAGTAGATGGTCGGTAATAGAATCACTGATTAACAGTTCGTAGCGACCACGCGGCGTTAGATGAAAAAAACTATAAAATTTAATAACGCCAATGATCTGGGTTCGAGCGATATTTAAGGAGCTTGCTAGTTGCTCTATGGCGGGTTCTGGTATGTAATGATAGCGAGCTTGTATGGCATGCAGTATGCGCAATAAATGCGTAGCTAGATTATGATTTTCTTCTGCGATATTTTTAACAAAGGTTTGCATGTTAGCTCCTACACATAAAAATAATGGATGATAAAAAACTCGTGTGTAACTTTATTAATAACGACTAAAACTATTGAAGGTTGGGCGCGTCTTTTCGCAACCCAACTAACATTGGTGCCCTGTTAAGTTAGTGGTGAAGCTGTTAGTCCAATCTACTGAAAATTTTGTTATCCTTAAGACAAGGCAATATAAGCATTGAGTAGCTTGATGACTTTAACCATACCCATTTGCAAATGGTGTTCTAAATTAGCCATAGAAATCTCACCTTCGCCTTTACCAGCGGCCCAGTTGGCGATCACAGCAATTGCAGCATAATCAATGCCTAGTTCTTTAGCTAGGGCGGCTTCTGGCATGCCGGTCATTCCGACTAGATCGCAACCGTCTTGTTGCATGCGTTTAATTTCGGCGCTGGTTTCTAGACGTGGTCCTTGAGTACAGCCATAAGTAGCAATAGGGCTAATTGATATTTGTGCACTAGCAGCCGCACTAATTAGGGCCTTACGTAAGCTAGGTTGGTAAGGATTAGTAAAGTCTATGTGAGTAACCGGATGATTTTTATCATCAAAATAACTATGTAAGCGTCCATGACTATAATCAATAATTTGATCGGGTATAACAATATGCTCTGGAGCCATGGCGGTGCTAATGCCACCTACAGCAGCTACAGCAATAATACGTTTAACCCCTAATTGCTTAAGCCCCCAAATATTAGCGCGATAATTGATTTTGTGGGGTGCTAAGGTATGAGGATTACCATGCCTGGCCAGAAAGATAACTTTTTGATGGTTAAGTTCGCCAGTAATAAACTCAGCAGAAGGTGCACCATAAGGCGTGTTGAGTTGTTCACGTTTGATAATAGTCAGTTCTTTTAGTTGGCTAAGGCCGCTACCGCCAATAATCGCTAATGTGGTCATTACTGTACCTCTTGATGTACTTTGCAGGCATAAATTCCGGGTGCATTGCGTAAATAGCCTTTGTAATCCATGCCAAAGCCGAATAAGTAACGATTTTCTAGATTAAGACCTATGAAGTCTGCAAAAATCACTTTGCTATGCCCTAATAATTTGTTGACTAATACTGCGCTATAAATAGACGTCGCACCATGAGCCAGACAGTGTTCATAAATGGCGGCAAGCGTAATGCCTTCGTCCAATATATCATCAATAATTAGTACGGTCCTGCCTTTAATCGGTGTTCGTGGGGTATTGACCCATTCAATAGTGCCACCACTGGTTTGGTTATGATAACGGCTGGCGTTAATGCTGTCTAAATTAAGTGCTATGGTCAGTTGGGGGAGTAACTGACCCGTAAAGACCAAGCCGCCATTCATCACACAGAGTACTAAAGGATTACGATCAGCCAGTTGGCTATTAATTTGTTCAGCGATCTTGGCGATAGCCGCGGCGATTTGTTGTTCATTAACTAATAAATCAGCCTCTGCTAGTACGGTATTAATTTCATTAAGCATAGCGATCTCTATGTTGCTTAATCAGTGCAGTGGTTTCTTGCCATAAACTAGAGCTCATGAGTGCTGCTCTATCGAGTTGTTTGTGACCTTGCATACGCATCAAACGCTGGGATCTAACAGGATCGTTAATGACTGGTAAAGATTCTAACACTTGTTCAGCTGCCAATGGGTTATTACAGACTAATAACATATCACAACCCGCTAGTTGGGCGCGTCTGGCACGTTCTGGAAAGTCACCTGCAAAGGCTGCGCCTTCCATGCTTAAGTCATCACTAAAGACCACACCATTAAATTTTAATTCTTCGCGCAGTATGGTTTGTATCCAAAAGGCTGAAAAACCGGCTGGATTAGGGTCAATATTAGGATAAAGCACATGGGCAGGCATAACGGCCTCTAAGCCTTCGTTAATGAGCTGTTTGAAGGGTATTAAATCTTTGTTGCGTAGACTGTCTAAATCTCTTTCGTCTATAGGTAAGGTGAGATGTGAATCCAGGGCGATAGCGCCATGACCAGGAAAATGTTTACCAGTGGCGGCCATGCCTGCCGACTTCATGCCCTTTCTAAAAGAACTCGATAGTAGAGTCGCCAGTGTCGCATCGGTAGCGAAAGAACGATCGCCTATAATTTGGCTAACGCCGCAATCGATGTCCAAAACTGGAGCAAAGCTAAAATCCACGCCTACCGCTAATAATTCAGCGGCCATTAACCAACCTGCAGGCTCTGCCAATTCAGGAGCACGTGCATAACTAGCTGCGGGCGGTAAACGGCTAAAGCCATTTTGAAAGCGCTGTACTCTCCCACCTTCTTGATCGACAGCAATAAGCAGTGGGCCAGATCTTGCGGCACGAATACTATCAATAAGCTCAGTTATTTGTTGGGGATCTTGAAAGTTGCGTGCAAATAGAATCACCGCGCCGGTATTCGGGTGCTTTAGCTTGTCAAGTTCATGTGGCGCTAGTGTTAAGCCCTCGATGTCCAACATGACAGGGCCTATGATAGATTGATGGATCATAGTTATTTATGTTTCTAAGGCGTTAAGTTAATGTTTATGGGCTGGTACTAAAAAATTGCAGTATAGCGCTTCATTCAGTTGTTGCTATAGATAGTACTTTAAAACGTTAAAATCTGTGTGTATTTTATTTATGATAGCTTTTAGGAGTATCCCCAACGTTTTTAAACATAGTGCTTTAAGTAATTTGCTTAGGCCGGAAAGTCTCAGGCAGTTGCTTGAGAGTTATTGGGTATTGGCTCTAGGTTTTTTTGTTGTGTGTTAGTGTTTAGCTGGCATGGCAAATTGTTCGAAATCATAAGCTAAAAGTCTACGGGCCGTTACCTAAAGTTCATAAGCAAAGGCTAAAAGTCTGCGGGCAGTTACCTAAAGTTCATAAGCAAAGGCTAAAAGTCTGTGGGCCGTTGCCTAATAGTAGCGGGAATTGTCTTTAAATCAGTAAGAATAGGGATAGTGTTGCTAGGCACAGTACTTCGATATTCAAAGTTTATACCAAAGCAGGTAAGCGTTGTCTTGGGTCTGCCAAGATAAGTGCAGAAATAAAGGTGGCAGTGTCTTCGGGTTGCCGTGGCGAGGCTTGCTAGGTTATCAGCTTGTATTATTTTGGATTGAGTTTAGTTTAGGGTCTTAAAAATGCGCAGAAAGCTTTGTTGTTGACAGATAAAATTATGAGGCGTACTTTATGTGCTAGTTTGCTAAGTAAATCTACTGGGCCTAATTATTTAAAGCTAAGGCAGTGTGCAAGTTGTACTAGCTGACTAGATAAAGCTTATAGCTTAAGTTGTCTATTTAAATACAGCAACCATCAACAACCCTCTTTTTTATTATGACTACAGCTTCTATTTCACAAAACTCAGCGCTATTTTTACCTGATTGGTTAGTTAATTATCAGGCTAAGATAGCAGTATATGGTACGACTTGTGGTCTAGGTGCAGCAGAAATTGCTGCGACATTAGCGGATATTGCTTATTTTATTTTTTTGTTGCAAGAGTTGCATCAGAATGTGTCCGAGAAAGCTCATAAGTTTACCGATTATAAACAGCACATGATCTATGGTTATAGTCATAGTCATAGTCATAGTAGTTTACTTCATCCCTTGTCATCCATGTATCCGAATATGCCACCGGCACCCGCGCCCGGCATACATAAGCGTTTGTTTGAACAAATTGCACGAATCAAGACTAGCTCTCATTACACTAAAGCTATAGGGCATGAGCTAGGCATTCTTTCAAGCAATGGTATTACACCAACAAATTCTGCTAAGCAGTTAATTGGGGTCGGTAATCGAGTCCGTAAAGATATATTGAGTTACGATTATGAGGGCATTTGGATAGACGGCCATCTTAGTGGCGCCGACTGGGCTTTTTTTCCGAGTGATCTGTCCAGATAATTAAAATTAGCACAAATTTTAATTATCTGTAGCTAACTTGATTTAGATCAAGAGCGATTCTTTTTAATAATGCAAGAATAGCTACACCCAAACAGGGTTGGACAAAATCGATTAGAACCTAGCGATTTTATATTTTATTTTTTAATCAGGAAAATCTTATGAAAACAGTTAGCCATTTATTATTGTTAGTTATCGCCCTCGTCACTCTTACTGCCTGTGATTCAGGTAAAGGTCCTAGTAAACCAGCTTCTACTCAGGCTCAAACTAGCATTAAATAGTTTTCATTTAATGTTGTTGAATCGTTTTTAAGTTCAATGTAGATTGGGTTGCATCTTTTCGCAGCCCAACACTACTAGCCACAACTAAAGGGATAGTATCAAATTCTACGTAATACAGTGGTTTTCTGCTGTTGAGAAAGTTAAGCGCAGCCTAATGGCTGTGGCAGGGTTCAATAATAGCTTGTAATAAACCAAAGTCATTGATTTGTATGGCACGTTGATTAACCAAAATAATCTTTTCTTTACATAGCAAGGTTAATTGACGACTAACGGTTTCATTACTGAGGCCCAAAAAACTAGCAATAGTCTGTCTAGGCATACTTAAATTAAAGTGGGTATGCGAATAACCCAAAGCCCCATATCGCTTCGACAACATCAATAAAAAACTAGCAACTTTTATTTTGGCTGAATTATTACTGAGTAGGAACATTTGCTCATGATTAGTCGTAATCTCTTTACTTAATATCCGTGTTAATTGATATTGGAGATTAGGGATTTTCGCACATAACTCATTGAGTCTTGTCAGCGGTAGTTCACAGACTGAGCTGGTCTCAAGCGTATCTACCGAGCAAGTATAGTGCCCATCAAATAAAGCATCCAAGCCAATTAATTCACCAGGTAGATAAAAGCCTAGTGTTTGATCTACACCTTCAGCATTCATCACAAAACGTCTAAAAGAACCGGATTTAATGGCAAATAAACCATAACAGGGTTCATTTTTGCTAAATAATAAATCGCCCAAGCGTAAAGGACGTTTGTTTTTTATGATGATTTCTAAGGTTTCTACCTCCTCAATTTGTAAACCAAACGGCAAGCATAAATCAGATAATCGGCAGGTTAAGCAAGAGGTTTTAGGAGGGCAGGGTGTCATTA
>CAMDNJ010000062.1 GCA_945902915.1 Crenothrix polyspora
CCCTTAAAACGCTTACCCATACCAATCGGCCAGGTCATAGGCGCGCACTTGATATTTAATACCGTCTCAACCTCATCCAACAGCTCAATAGGTTCACGCCCTTCCCTATCGAGTTTATTAATAAAGGTTAATATCGGCGTGGTGCGCAAGCGACAAACTTCCATCAATTTAATGGTGCGCTCTTCAACACCTTTGGCAACGTCTATCACCAATAAGGCAGAATCCACCGCTGTTAAGGTACGATAAGTATCTTCAGAAAAGTCTTCATGACCCGGCGTGTCAAGCAAGTTAATAATGCAATCATTATGTTCAAACTGCATCACCGAGGTCGTCACCGAGATACCCCGCTCTTTTTCCATTTCCATCCAATCAGACGTCGCATGACGCGCGGCTTTTCTACCCTTTACTGAGCCGGCTAATTGAATAGCACCCCCAAACAATAAGAGTTTTTCAGTAATAGTGGTTTTACCCGCATCGGGGTGAGAAATAATAGCGAAGGTACGACGTCGCTGCAGTTCTGTAAGATTTTCTGACATGCTGTGATGATAGGCCGAATTTACTTAAAGCCGTGAATTATAACTTATTATTAAAGGCCAAAAATTTTTTATACTATTTCTTATCGCATGCAATTTTATATCTAATTTCACTGATACTTCCGGGGACTATTTCTTCAGTTGAATTAGAAAGGCCTACACTCCCGATAATATCTCCTAAACCAAGATGCCCTGAGAAACTTTTCGCGCTCAGTATTAGTTGGGTTTCTTTTTCACAATCGTACTCATAATGAACTATATCTGAAGAATATTTCATGCCATTAATTTGATTCTGAGTTGTCATGTAATCATTCATCATCCACACTTTAACTTTATTTCCCAGCGCCCAAGCTAATATTTCGTCCCCTTCTTTTTGCACAGACTTAACATCTATATAAGAAGTCACATCAGCATTTGCACCAATTTTAGTCCATTCCGCCAGCGTATTCGTTGAAAAGATGAGTAACAGCAACAATATAAGTTTTTTCATTTTCTTCTCCCAAATGGTTCTAAGTAGGTATAGTTGATGATTCTCTATCAGTAGGGCATTAAGATAACATCGTTTTTAAATTAGCCAGATTGGCTTTGCCTCGCTCTTTAATGACTTCTGGTGTTAATTGTTTTTTATTAACCCACTCCAAATCATCGGCCGGCAATTCATTTAAGAATCGACTAGGCTCGCATTCAGTAATTTCACCGTAACGCTTGCGATGCGTGCAGTAACTAAAGGTACAGGTTCGCTGAGCACGAGTGATACCTACATAAGCCAAGCGCCGTTCTTCTTCAATATTATCGGCTTCTATACTGCTTTGATGAGGCAAGATATTTTCTTCTATACCAATTAAAAAAACATGCGGAAATTCTAGGCCTTTTGCTGCATGTAAGGTCATTAAACTGACTTGGTCAGAAGCGTCTTCTTCTTGGTTACGCTCCATAATATCCATGAGCATAATTTTAGAGACCATTTCGGCTAAGGACTTTTGTACATCGGTGTCTTTATCAGCAATACGTTTAAGCCATTCAACCAGCTCATTAACATTCTTCATTTTTCGCGCGGCAGATTCGCTACTTTTACTATTTTCTTTTAAAAACTGCTCATAAGCGATGTGATTAATCACCTGCTCTATCACAACAAAAGTATCACCACGCTCAATTTGTACAGCCGTATCACGCACCCAATCATAAAATTTTTGTAATCTGAGAATTGATTTTTCAGATAACTTCAGCTTTATGCCCATCTCTACACTAGCAGCAAACAAACTAATATGTCGCTCATTCGCATAAGTACCTAACTTTTCTAAGGTCGTTGGGCCAATTTCGCGCCTAGGTGTATTAATGATGCGTAAATAAGCAGCATCATCATCCTGATTAACAAACAGTCGTAAATAAGCGAGTATGTCTTTAATTTCTGGGTTATTAAAAAATGATGAGCTACCGCTAATTAAATACGGAATATTATTTTCTCTAAGCCCTTGTTCAAACAGCCTAGATTGATGATTACCACGGTATAAAATTGCATAATCTTGATAACGCCCACCGGTTTTAAATTTATGATGAACAATTTCAGACACCACTTGTTGCGCTTCAACCTGATCATTTCTATGGCTTAATACACGTAATGCATCACCATAACCCAGTTCACTCCATAAGCGTTTTTCAAAGACATGCGGATTATTGGCGATCAAATGATTAGCCACTTTAAGGATGCGACCGGTTGATCGATAATTCTGTTCCAGCTTAATAACTTGCAATCGTGTGTAATCTTTTTGCAATTGCGCTAAGTTCTCAGGCTGTGCGCCGCGCCAAGCATAAATAGACTGATCATCATCACCCACCACGGTAAAGCGCCCCAAACTACCCGCCAGTAATTTAATTAACTGGTATTGGGTGATATTGGTATCTTGATACTCATCCACTAACAAATAGCGAATTTTATTCTGCCATTTTTCTAATACGTCCCGATGTTGCTGAAACAATAATACCGGTAACAAAATTAAATCATCAAAATCAACCGCATTATAAGCTTTTAGACTACGGGTATATTCTTGATATAACCCGGCTATGGGATGTTGATCTGGCGTTGCCAAACTTAGCGCCTGTTCGGGAGTCACAAACGCATTTTTCCATTGCCCTATTTGTTGAGCATAGCGGTCGATATTATCGATATCACAATCTTTTGCGCCGTAATTAATCAAACTCTTTAACAAAGTTTGTTTATCTTGTTCATCAAACAGCGTAATGGCGGCCTTATAAGCTAAGACCTTATGCTCCTTACGCAAAATATCCAGCCCCAAGGAATGAAAGGTCGACACGCGTAAGCCTCGAGTCTCAGAACTATCAATCAGTTTAGAAACTCGACTTTTCATTTCTCGTGCCGCTTTATTGGTAAACGTTAACGCCGCAATATGCCGAGCTGGTAAGCCTTGTTTAATGAGATAGGCGATTTTTTCGGTAATCACTCGCGTTTTACCACTGCCCGCACCTGCAAGCACTAATAAGGGCTGGTCTATCGCTTTAACCGCAGTTTGTTGTTGGGGGTTTAATTTGGACATTATTTTTAGGTCGATAATTTAATCTGATGACTACAACATAGATTCATGCTGTTTGAGTCAAAAAATCCTATTTACATATTCGCATTTTAGACTATGTTCATAAGTGATTTTAATGTTTTGGAGATTATTGACCTGAAAGTCTATAATCGCGCTTATCAATAAAGGGGGAAATAGAAATGATTGAATCTCAGATATTAACGGTAACCGGCATGAAATGTAGTGGCTGTGAAGCCAACATTATCGAAAAGCTTAGTGCTATTTCAGGTGTTATTTCAGTAACGGCATCGGCTAAGAACAATGAAGTTAGCATTGAATATAATAACGAACTCACTGATATCGCTACCATAAAAGCCGCTATTATAGCGGCCGATTTTAAGGTATAAATCCCATCAACTAACACAGCACACAGGTAAAGGCTATGAGTACAGAAGAGACTGCTAAGGAAATACAGCTATCTATTTTAGGTATGCGTTGTGCAGGCTGTGTAAGCGCTATCGAAAGTGCTTTGGCGGCAGTCGAAGGTGTTAGCTCTGTCAGTGTTAATTTTGCTGATCACACCGCGACTATTAAAGGCCAAGTAAATCCAGACGTTTTAAAGCAAGCCGCTCAAGAGGCTGGCTATGATGCTGCAGTGATGGAAGGTTTTGAAGACCCCTCTGAACAAGAAGAGCAAGAATTACAGCGCTATCGATCCTTAATGAAAAAAGCGGCTGTTGCAGGTATATTTGGTGCTTTATTAATGGTCGCTGAACATTTTAGTTGGCTGCCTGAAATTGGATCAGCGACTGGGCAGTGGTTTTGGCCAGAACTTGCCTTACTCACCTTAGCGATATTAATTTATTCAGGCTGGCATTTTTACAGTGGTGCCATCAAGTCCCTTAGCCAAAAACAAGCTAACATGGACACTTTGATAGCGCTTGGAACAGGATCAGCATGGCTATATTCTTGCATAGTCATTGATTACGCCGACACCTTGCCTACGCTCGCTAAACACGCCTATTTTGAAGCCGCCGTGGTCATCTTAGCTTTTATTAATCTGGGTTCTGGTTTAGAAACCTTAGCAAGAGGTAAAACCTCGAGCGCTATTCGGCAATTGATCGGCTTACAACCCCGCACGGCTCGCGTTATCCGAAACGCAGAGGAAATGGACATCCCCATCGAACAAGTCGGTTTAGGTGATATTTTACGCGTCAGACCCGGTGAAAAGATTGCAGTCGATGGCATCTTGTTAGAAGGGCATTCTACGGTCAATGAAGCCATGTTGACCGGCGAAGCTATACCTGTAGAAAAAACCATAGGCTCGGAAGTCGTAGCGGGCACCATAAATCAAACTGGCAGCTTTCTGTTTAAAGCAACACGTATAGGGCGAGATACTGCCTTAGCACAAATTGTTGCAAGTGTAAGACTAGCTCAAAATAGTAAACCTGAAATAGCCCGCTTGGCTGATAAAATCTCTAGTGTTTTTGTACCGACTGTACTTGTCATTTCAGCCCTAACTTTCCTGATATGGTATGTATTTGGACCGGAACCTTCTTTAGGCTATGCTTTTGTAACGTCTATGACCGTATTAGTGATTGCTTGTCCTTGTGCCTTAGGCTTAGCAACGCCTATTTCTGTGATGGTCGCCGTGGGTAGAGCCGCACAATCGGGTATCTTAATTCGTAAAGGTGATGCGCTACAAACTGCGGGTAAATTGAGCTGCATAATTCTCGATAAAACTGGCACAGTGACTGAAGGTAAACCTATGGTTTCAAGCATAGTGGCGATTGATGATTATAGTGAAGATCAAATCTTACTATGGGCCGCAAGCTTAGAATCAGGCTCTGAACATCCTTTGGCGGCCGCTATTGTTACAGCAGCGGCAAATAAACACCTTAGCTTAGATAAAACTCAGGGATTTCTAGCGATACCGGGCTTTGGCGTAATGGCAACCATCAATGATCAACACATACTCTTTGGCAATAAGGCCTTGATGGAGACTAAAAATATCAAGATGGCACGTTATAATAATAAATTAGAAAAATTATCTGCTCTAGGTCAAACACCGATGTTGTTAGCCGTCAATGACAAAATCGTAGGCATTATTGCAGTCTCTGACCCTATCAAGAAAGACTCTGCTCTTGCAGTACAGCAGCTTAAAGACTTAGGTTTGCGCATTATTATGGTGACTGGCGACAACCAAATAACCGCCCACGCTATTGCTAAACAGGCGGGTATTTCTGAAGTTCGCGCTCAAGTATTACCTCAAGACAAGGCCGCTGTCGTTTTAGAATTACAGCAACAAGGCGAAATTGTCGGCATGGTCGGCGACGGGATTAATGATGCGCCAGCATTGGCGCAAGCTAATGTTGGCATGGCGATAGGTACAGGTACGGATGTTGCCATTGAAAGTGCCGATATCGTTATATTGCAAGGCTCGTTATTAAAAATTCCCGAGATCATTTCCTTGTCGAAAGCCACAGTTATTAATATTAAACAAAATCTCATGGGTGCTTTTTTCTATAACACCATCAGTATTCCTATCGCTGCTGGCTTGCTGTATCCGTTGTTTGGTATTTTATTGAATCCTATGATTGCAGGCGCTGCTATGGCCTTATCGTCAGTGACAGTTGTTACTAACGCTAATCGCTTACGCTGGATATGAGACATAAAGTTTATGAATAAATCTTGATAGATTACAATATAAAGCTAAGCTACATCACCGAACGGTTCACTGCTGATAACATTATTGTTATAAGACTCTGTTCGACTTAAATTAAATAAACGCCCAAAGTAAATGAAGAAATTAAAATGTGCTGTAATTGGTACCGGCTATTTAGGTAAATTTCATGCGGAAAAATATGCCTCATTAGCCGATTGTGAATTAGTTGCAGTGGTCGATATCAATGAAGTGGCCGCTAAAGCAGTTGCAGATAAGCATAATGCATTGGCGTTAACGGATTATAAAACATTGCTAGGTAAGGTTGATGCCGTCAGTATTGTGGTGCCAACCACTCTGCATCATCAAGTTTCTAAAGATTTTCTAAATGCAGGCAGCCACGTTTTGGTTGAAAAACCCATTACCGTTACCGTTGCCGAAGCCGATGAGTTAATCGCCATCGCCAAGACTAAGAATCTAATTTTACAAGTGGGTCATTTAGAGCGCTTTAATTCTGCGGTATTAGGCTTAGATAAAGATGAGAAACCTTTGTTTATCGAGTCACATCGTTTATCGCCTTTTAATCCTAGGGCAAATGATGTCAGTGTGGTTTTAGATTTAATGATCCACGACATTGATATTATTTTAGCCTTAGTTGATTCAGAAATAGAACGTATTGATGCCAGTGGTACAGCAGTGTTAACTCAGGGCACTGATATAGCTAATGCTAGAATACTCTTCAAAAACGGCTGCGTGGCCAATGTCACCGCCAGCCGAATCAGCATGAAACTGGAACGTAAAATGCGTTTGTTTAGACCCAGTTCCTATATCTCTGTTGATTTTCAAAATCGAGTATTAAGTAAATACCGTACTGGTAGCAAAGAAATGTTTCCTGGCATTCCTGAAATAGAAACAGAAGAATCTGTTTTCGAAGGCGGTGACGCGCTGCTTGAAGAAATCAAACATTTCATCAATTGCATTCAAACCGGACATCCACCCTTAGTCTCCGGTGAGGCCGGCAGACGCGCGTTGGCAACCGCGATACAAATCACCCAGTTACTAGGTGATAAATAGTTAGAGTGGAATGACACACAAGAACGACATTATTTTGGTGATGTCCGATCGGGGCTTATTGCATACGCCCTTTTAAAATATTAAGTTAATAACAAACTCTATTATTAGAGTTTCATAATCATTCGTAGAGACACGTCTACCTAAAAGATATAAGGCAATAAAACATGATACCCATGGTAAACCTGAAAGCTCAATATGTTGGAATTAAGGATGAAGTTGAGCGCGGCTTAGCTGAAACTATAGAAAACTGTGCTTTTATATTAGGCCCCAATGTACAAGCTTTTGAAAAGGAAGCGGCCACTTATCTAGGTGTTAAACATGCGATTGGCGTTGCCTCTGGCACTGACGCCTTACATTTAGCCTTAATTGCCGAAGGTATCGGTGCGGGTGATGAAGTCATTACTAGCGCCTTTACCTTTATAGCCACAGCAGAAGCCATTAAATACGTAGGCGCTATCCCTGTTTTTGTTGATATTGATCCTAGAACTTTCAATATTTCACCAGAAGCCATAGAGCAAGCTATAACCCCTAAAACCAAAGCCATTATGCCCGTGCATCTGTTTGGTCAGCCAGCCGACATGACAGAGATTATGCAACTTTGTGAACAACATCAATTAAAACTAATTGAAGATGCTTGCCAGTCTTTTGGTGCCATCATTAATGGCAAACAAACGGGAGCGTTAGGCCATGCAGGAGGCTACAGCTTTTTTCCCAGCAAAAATCTAGGTGCCTTTGGTGATGGCGGTTTGGTGGTGACTAACTCAGATGAAACAGCCGCAAAAATAAAGCAACTACGTAATCACGGCTCTGATGTACGTTATTACCACGATGTCATTGGTTATAACAGTCGTCTTGATGAAATGCAGGCCGTTATCCTACGCGCCAAATTAAAACGCATTGATCAATACAATCAAGCGCGTCGTCACGTGGCTCATTTGTATTCAGAATTGATGGCCGATTTGCCGTTAATTACACCTTATGAAGATGGTTTAGGCGAGCATGTTTATCATCAATACACCTTATTGTCTGATCGCCGTGACGACATCATGCAAGCCTTGCAAGCTCAAGAAATTGCCTGTGCCGTTTATTATCCCGTACCACTGCATCAGCAAAATGTCTTTAAAGCTGAATGTGCGGATTTAAGTTTACCGGTTACCGAACATGTATCAGCGACTTGTTTTTCTCTGCCGATTTGCCCTTTTCTAAGCGATGATGATATTCACAAGATTGTTGGTATTATTCGAGGTGTTTTGAAGGCCTAGTCATCTACGATTCTGTCTTTCAATTAAAATGAACGCTCATACCTCCGTGAAAAATTCGCAAACCATACTTTTTAGCGCCGGAGAATCTTCCGGCGACCAACACGCAGCCAATATGTTTTTGGAGCTGAAAAAACATCAACCAGACCTTAAAGGCTTTGGCATGGGCAGCGCGAAAATGGCGCAGGCGGGTATCGATATACGCTATGATTCAGCAGGCATCGCCGTCATTGGGGTCGTTGAAGTGCTCAAGCATTATGGTGAAATTCGTAGAGCCTTAAAACTCATGCAACAACTCGTGCTAACAGAACGTCCCGACCTACTAGTCTGTGTCGATTATAAAGAATTCAATCTTAAATTAGCACGTTTTGCCAAGCAACACGGTATCAAGGTATTGTTTTATGTCAGCCCACAAGTTTGGGCTTGGCGACCGGGTCGGGTAAAGACTTATGGCAAGGCTATCGACATGATGGCCGTGATTTTTCCTTTTGAAACCGCTTACTATGATGCAGAGAATGTACCTGTGCGTTATGTCGGCCATCCATCGGTTGATAAAGTCCATGCTAACTATAGTCGAGCTGAAAACTGTCTTCGCTTTGATTTAAATGAACATAAAGCTATCATTGGTTTACTGCCGGGCAGTCGCGCCAATGAAATAAAACGCTTATTGCCAGTGATGTTAATGGCCGCTGAACAATTACAGACTGAATTAACTGATGTGCAATTTATATTGCCTCAAGCCGACTCTATAACTGATAATTTATTAAACGAATATTTAAGTACCTCAGCCTGTAATATTACCGTTATAAAAAATCAGCCTTATGAGGTCATGCAATGCTGTGATGTCATCATGACCACCTCAGGAACCGCGACCTTAGAAGTCGCTTTAATGACCATACCGATGGTCATTACTTATAAATTAGCCACTATAACTTATTGGCTGGGTCGATGCTTGGTGAATACCCCTTTTATAGGTTTGCCCAATATTGTTTTAGGCAAGCTGGCTATTAAAGAATTGATTCAACACGACGCAACTCCCGAGCATATCGTTATAGAAATAAAACGGATTTTGCAAGATAAATCTTACGCAGATACCATGCGCGCAGATTTACTTTTAGTTAAAGAGCAGTTAGGGCAAGGCGGCGGATCTATAAACATTGCTAACTTAGCCCTGGAAATGCTGGAACTAGTTAAAGACTAAATTAACTAAGTCTAGCATTCAGGTTTAGTTTACGTAGCATGAACACAGCCAAAGCCTTAAAAACGTCGGCTACCTAAGTGAATTAATAGTGTTTTTCATAATAGTGTTACTAACGCTATATAACAGGTATACACTATTGACTTTAATTTAGGTCTTAACGAAATTAATACCTTAAAGTCCATTTTTATCTCACTAACGTTATCTATCACCAGCAACTCTAGCATGGAGATTATTATGAAAAATATCATAGCATTATGTTTAGCGATTACACTCATTGGATCAACAAGCATTAATCCTGCTTGGGCTCATGGTGGTGGTTATGGTGGCGGACATTATGGTGGCGGATACGGTGGTGGCGCTCACTATGGCCGCGGTTACGGTGGGCGTCATGGTGGTTTTCGTGGCGGCTTGGGCTATGGTGCACTTGGTTTAGGATTGGGCTTAGGCATGGGTTACGGGCTAGGTAGTTATTATGGTGGTGGTTATAATAATTATGGTGGCTATAATAATTATGCTTATAGTTATCCTCCAACTGTAATAGCCGTTCCAACAGCACCACCCGTCTATATTCAGCAAACTCCTGCACCTGTCGTAGAACAAACCCAAAGTAATTACTGGTATTACTGCCAAAATCCAAAAGGCTATTATCCTTATGTTAGGGAATGTCCAAATGGCTGGCAGCAAGTAGATCCCACACCACCGCCTGCTCGCTAATTAAAGAGATCGTAAATGTCACGTTTAATGATCATACTCACAAGTAGCGCTATGCTGGCGACACTAGGCTGCGCCAGCATTCCCACTGGACCGAGTGTCATGGTGCTACCGGGTGTCGGCCTAACATTAGAACACTTTAGCAAAGATAATATTATCTGCCAGCAATTTGCCTCGCTTCAGGTTAGCGGCACTCCAAATCAGGCTGAGATAAATAATAGTCACGCTAACACAGCCACATCAAGCACCTTTGCAGATGATGCTCAGCTACGCTACGATATGGCTTATATACAATGCATGTATATTAAAGGCCATCAGGTTCCTGTACATGGTCAACTTACAGACGTCACACCGGCTCATGTAACATCACCTTACCCCCCTGTGCCATTGCTTACGCCGCCAAAATAATCTTGTCTTCAACGACATCAACTGAGCCTGCTTTAGTACCGCCAGTCTTTAAATATATAGCCTTAGCATCATCTCATGAACAAAATGACCTCTTATTTTTCAGCAATGACGGCTAGTCTTCTAATTACCAGCTTGATGACCGCTTGTTTTATGGGGCCATCGCCTTTAACACCCGAACAGCAATCGACAAAAATCAATGAATCTATCGCTAAGGGTGGCTACTCTGCTGTACTCAACTATGATATAGATTCCGTCACCGAAACCTGGCAGCACGATGGGCTAGGCGTTCAGATAACGATGCTCGCCCCCGTAGTTCCTGGCAATTATCCACTGATAATTTATTTACCCGGCTTAGGTGAATCATCCGAGGCAGGCAAACGCTGGAGAGTAGCATGGGCTAAAGCAGGTTATTGTGTATTCAGTGTACAACCTGTTTATCTTGGTGATGCACTTAAAGGCGCTCCAAAAGTTACACCCACAAAAACTAGCTCGTGGTTTAGCAAAGATTTCGACAATTCAGTTGCTTTAAAAGACCTTAGAAATAGTGATCTTCGCTACATTGGACGTCAATACTTCTCGCAAGAACAACTCAGTAAACGCATTAATCATGTGCTTTGGACTTATGCGCAACTTAAACAACGAAATCAAAGCAAACTCGGGGTATTTTCAAGAGCCGATCTATCTCGAGTTATTATTGCCGGTTATGATATAGGCGCACAAACAGCAGCGGCTATGATAGGTGAAACTTATGATATTGCCCTACCCTCAACAGCAGACTTTCAGCCATTAGCCGCTATTTTATTAAGTCCTGCCGTAGATATGGCTTTGGGTGACATCACCACTCGTTACCAAAATATTTCTATTCCATTTTTATCGGTAACAGGTGCAGATGATGACGACCCTTCCGCTATTAGTACCCCTTTTGCACGTACGGCTATCTGGGAATATGCCCCGCCCGGTAACAAATGTTTATTAGTTTTAAAAAAAGGCAATCACCGGCTATTGTCTGGCGATAATTTAAGCCAAAATCAAGACCCAAACTCTACTCAAGAATCCTCAGAAGAAACTGAAGCCGCTGATACTCGATCACGTTTTAGTAACCATTATGGAAATAATGGCGGTGGTGCAAGAAGTGACTCTCAGGCCGGTAATGCACTCAATGCAATACTGCCTAAAGGAAGGAGCGGATCTAGAGCAAATGCTAACCAAGATTATGTTCAAATAGCCTTTGTCTCCAGTGTTTCCATCGCTTTTTTAGACCATATTTGTAAAAACGACAACGTGGCTCGCACCTGGTTATTCGATAAAGCCAATCTATGGCTGAACAAATCAGCTACTTTAAAAATAAAATGAATGTTTGACCTACTGAAAGTACGCTAACCAGCAAAT
This sequence comes from Crenothrix polyspora, assembly GCA_945902915.1. Taxonomy (GTDB): domain Bacteria; phylum Pseudomonadota; class Gammaproteobacteria; order Methylococcales; family Methylomonadaceae; genus Methylobacter_C. The sequence continues at coordinate 11,766 of CAMDNJ010000062.1, forward strand.
ATCAGCATGAAACAATATTCTTGCCACACACCAGCTTAATTGTTTCCATTATGAATACAATCCATGTGGCAATCTTAGTATTGTTATCAAAAAACAAGTCAGTTATAGTTTGTCTATCGTTTAATTTAAAAGGACTCAAACATGAAAACCTTACCTAAAGATAGTGGCACGGCAGCACTGATCATATTCTCAATCGTACTATTTATTTCCGGTGAATACACCATATCAGCAGGACTATTTGCCATCGCAATTATCTTCCTCAACATTAAAAACCATCGCAGTCGTTTTGAAGCTGACCAGCTTTCATGGCATTAAAATAAATCCCTGTTTTTAGTTTGTCACTTTATTACCTTTAGGTATTGATATGTTAGAAGTTATTATATTGTTCTTAGCAATAGTTGTTATTACCTTAATAGGCATGCGCTCTGAAGTCACTCAAGACCATTCAGAACTTGAAGTTTCTGAGCAACCAACAGCAGAGAATACATTTTTGTCACAGTTACAACAAAAAGTAGAAGTCACTCTTTTCCCACGACCTAGTGATGCCACACTCAATCGTCATTACGATGCGCTCATTAGAGCGGAATTAGACTCTCACTTATCTTCAATGCCAAATTCATAAGCCCATAAAACTAACAGGCGGATTTTTATTAAAAAAATCCGCCCTAGTAAAGCTTTACCCTTAAGACTCCCCGCCAACACCTCCAGACCAAAACAGTCACAGAACTATAAACGCCTCAATTAACAGCAACGTCGACCCACATAAAATCACTAATATGGCAGTCTTTATTGGCTACTAGTTGTGTAAGCACTTTTGACAAGCTAACTATTAGCGGGTAAGTTAAAGAGCAAGGTCGTTCATTTTGTGATTTTTATGATCGTTAATGCGATTGAAACCATTAAAACCTCTATCAGCTTTTGCTAACGGTTAAGCGAATAAATTTTGACGATTTTCATAGACTAAGCAATTGAATAACATGATATTTAAAAGCATAAAACTCCTACTTGAAGCCAACTTCTATATTTCAATTCTTGTACTTTTAACAGGCTGCCTATTATCAGTATCAGACCGCTACTCATTCTTTGAATTTAATGAGGATCTTTATGGCGCTCTGGACAATAATTTACGCATGATCATGATCTATCTGGCCATGACTGAAACGGTGATTTTAATGTATTGTTATTTCAGGCATAACTTTCAGATCATGATAGCCGTGGGTTTTTTTCTACTATTGATGATAGCGTCAATGAGGCTTTATGGAGACATCAACGACATCGCTATTGATGAAAACTTCTCCTTATTTTTTCTTTATACAGGCTTGTCACATAGCTTATATGGCGTCATGGTACGTATTGAAAAAAACAACACGCATAAACAGCCAGAAAATAATCAGTAACCCCTCATAATACCTAAAGCTGCATAAAAACGGCTAGTCAGTTTTTCTTCGTTCAATGGTTACTAATACTTTAATGCCCTATAAGATCATCAATAGACTGACACTGTTTCAAGCCCTGCTTTAGCTAACTATTGATTAATGAGCGCTAGGCAAGACTCGATGAGCACTCAGCGAACATAGCCTAGTGCTTCGCAGACCTTTAGCTCAAAAGAGCTGACCTTGCTAAGGGCTCCTCAGACCTTGACCAGTGCTGCGCTAAGCTTACTGAGTGCTCTAGCAATCTGGCAGAGCTCTGTAGCCCCTTGCTGAGTGCTAAGCACCACCTCAGCAACTGCTCAGCAAAGCTTGCCTAGCACTCTGCAAAGCTTGATTAGCACTCAGCAAGACTTGAGTCGCCGTCTCGACACTTGATGAACGCTTAGCAAGATTGCCTGAGCACTCAGGAAGACTCGGCTAATACTCAGCAGTGTTTACAAAAGGCTCTTTGAGCATTACATAAGGCTCAAAGAGCGGTGATGCGTTATAGCCTAATGCCGGCCGGGGTTTGCAACCCCGACCGAAACGTTTACATGCTTCAATAACTTTCGAAACCTTAAACGTTAAGAACGGGGTTACAAACCCCGTCCCGCTTAGGCGCTTCATTGAGGCTACTTGCTAAAATTTATTAACAACTTTTCCGCTCTATAAGCTATATTAACTGTGTATCATACAACTCTGGGGTAACAACAATGGCAACCGAAGCCTTTACAATTAGAGCCGAAACTGAAATCGTCGATAAACTTGATAACCTTGCCGAATTACTTGATAAATCCCGAAACTATTTAGTTAATCAAGCTATTAAAACCTATTTACAAACTAACGCATGGCAAATCGATAAAATCAACCAAGGTATAGCTGCCGCAGATAAGGGCGACGTAATTAATGATGCAGAAATGATGCGAGAAATAGAAGAGCTCATAGAAAATAAAGCCCAAGGCCGTATGTGAAAATAATCTGGGCCCAACCTGCTCGCCTAGATTTACTCGATATTTTTGATTATATTGCCAGTGCAAGTCCTAAATCAGCTAAGACTTTATTCATAGAAATAAAAAACCGCACAGCTTTACTCATAGATAATCCACATGGGGCGTATCGGTGGGTTTATGGCACCCGTGAACTCGTAGTAACCGGAACCCCATTCATTCTGCCCTATCGTATTAGTGGCCAACACATTCAAATCTTAGCCGTTTTTCATGGCGCTAGACAATGGCCAGAAAATTTTAATTCGTAAAGCAAGTCAAAACAGCAATTAGCCTCGATGGAGTAACACGGAATCGAGGTTTTTGAGCGCTGATTTCCTCGATTCCACTGCGTTTCATCGAGGCTACTTGCTTTCGAAACCTTAAACGTTAAGGACGGGGTTACAAACCCCGTCCCGCTTGTGACTTTATAAGTCCGT
>CAMDNJ010000063.1 GCA_945902915.1 Crenothrix polyspora
GGCCAGAAGTGCAGTTATGCGGGTTGCTGAGAAAATTTACATGGTTATGTCGCGACTTATAAGTGTTTTAGGGGCAGTGTTGTTATTGTCAGCTTTGTCGGTAATTTATAGTAAATATTATAGCCATTTGCTTTTTATTGAGATTCAAAAGCAGGAAAGAGAGTTGGATCATTATGAAATTGAGTGGGGGCAAATGCAACTTGAGTTGTCTATGCTGGCTGAGCAAAATAGGATTGAATTGATGGCGCGAGATCAATTAAGGCTGATTATGCCATTACGAGAAAAAATTATTTATATAAAGCCGTAAATGTTAGATTTTCGAGTTAGAAATGCAAAAAAGCCTTCGGTAAGTGATTTTTCTGGGAGAAGAAATTTCCTAGTTTTCTTTATGATGGCTTGTATGTTGATATTAGTTGGTCGCGCTATTGATCTGCAAGTTTTTAATAAGCAATTTCTCAAAGAAGAGGGCGATAAAAGACAAGTTGATGATGTCTCAGTTTCTGCATACCGGGGCATGATAAAAGATAGAAATGAACAGCCATTGGCAATTAGTACGCCTGTTGAATCGGTTGGCATCAATCCTCGAGAACTAAAATTTTTGAAAGAGGATCAGCTCATGCAAATGGAAAAATTACTGAGTTTGCCGGCTGGTAAAATAAAAGAATTGATAAAGCAATATGCACAAAGACGATTTATTTATATAGCCCGTAGAGTTAATCCACAGATTAGTGAGCAGGTAAAAGCTTTGAAGCTAGAAGGGGTGTATTTTGAGAGGGATTTTAAACGTTTTTATCCTGCAGGTGCTGTTTCCGCTCATCTAGTCGGCTTTACAGACTTTGAGGATGTTGGGCAGGAAGGAATGGAGTTTTATTATGAGGAACTTTTAAAAGGCCACGAGGGTAGTAAAAGGGTAGTCAGGGATGGACAGCGTCGAATTATTGAAGATATAGAAAGTATCAAAGAACCCATATCTGGGAAAAATATTGAGTTAAGTATTGATCAGCGTATTCAATACTTGGCATACAGGGAACTGCAGTTGGCGGTAAGCCTCAATAAAGCTAAGTCAGGAGCATTAGTGATATTGGATGCGAAAAATGGGGAAATTTTGGCGGCAGTTAACCAACCTTCTTTTAATCCGAATACTAAAAGCAGTTTGACAGAAGGTTCACATAGAAATAGAGCCTTAACTGATATTTTTGAGCCTGGATCAACCGTTAAGCCATTTGTTGTTGCTGCCGCTTTGGAGGGTGGTTATGTTAGCCCTACTAGTATGTTTGTGACAAATGGAACCTATCAAATTGGTCGTAATACGGTTAAAGATGTTCATAATTACGGCACATTGGATCTAACACATGTCATAAAAAAATCCAGCAATATTGGGGTTAGTATGATGGCATTGAAAATGCCACCTAAATATTTCTGGAATATTTACCATAAGCTCGGTTTTGGTGTTTCTGCAGGTTCAGGCTTCCCTGGTGAAGCTATTGGCACTATGCGAGATTATAAAAAATGGAGTGATTTTGATCGAGCCATTATGTCATTCGGATACGGTATAAGTAGCTCAGCATTGCAACTTGCAAGAGCCTATACGGCTTTGGCTGATGATGGGGTTTTGCATTCAGTGAGCCTACTGAAGCGTGAAGAAGATGACGATGCCGTACGAGTATTTTCAGCTAAAACAGCTAAAAGCGTCAGAAAAATGATGGAAACTGTATTGATGAAAGATGGAACTGCTTACGAAGGCAGAGTTGATGGCTATACGGCGGCAGGTAAAACTGGGACGGTAAAAAAAGCGGGCGCTGGCGGGTATACTGAAAAAAATTATTTTGCAGTTTTTGCTGGGATGGCTCCGGCTACTGATCCACGATTGATTATCGTTGTCATGATAGATGAGCCTTCTGCTGGTCAGTATTACGGGGGATTAGTTTCGGCTCCAGTTTTTTCTAAAGTAATGGCGGGTGCCTTAAGAATACTTGAGGTTGCTCCAGATCAAGAAGAAACGATGCCTATTTTATTAACCCAGAAAACGCATTAACTTTAAATATGACGTTAAAAGAGCTTTTAAACGATTGGGTTTCAACTATCAATATAAGCTCGTCTAACGATAGCTCTATTCTAGGGCTATCGTTAGATAGCCGTGACATTATTCAAGGGTATGTGTTTATAGCTTTAGCGGGATCTAAGCAGCATGGTATGGCTTATATTGATCAGGCTATAAGCAATGGAGCATGTGCAATTATTTATGATCCTGCAGGAATCGAATCCACATTGGTTGAGCAGAATAGCTCTCAGATTCCTATGATTGCCTTAGATGAGTTGGCAGTGAAATTGGGTCATATAGCTGCTCGGTTTTATGGGAAGCCTTCCGAACTGATGACTGTTATTGGTGTAACTGGAACCAATGGCAAAACATCCTGTAGCCAATTTCTAAGCCAGATGCTAGATGACTGCGGCATCGTAGGAACATTAGGTTGGGGTAATTGGAACAATTTGCAGAAAACACTTAATACCACGCCTGACGCACTTGAAATGCAAAGAATTTTGGCAGAGTTATTAAAAACGAATAAGAAAGTAGTGGCAATGGAGGTATCTTCACATGGATTGGATCAGGGTCGCATTAATGGTGTAGCTTTTAAAGGAGCTATATACACTAATATCAGTCGCGATCATTTAGATTATCACGGCACCATGGAAGCTTATTTACAAGCTAAGTTATTGTTATTAAATAGCCCTAGCTTAGCTTTTGTAGTGGTGAATTTAGATGATCAGTATAGCGATCGAATTATAACCGCCATACCAGAAAATGTTGCGATATGGGGGTTTAGTGTTAAGGGAAAAACACGGTCAGATTGCACCTGTATCAAAGCAGAAAATATAGTGAACACGGATGACGGTATCGAGTTCGATTTGCATTGCCAAGATAATAAACACAAGATAAAAGCTCCACTTTATGGTGATTTTAACGTGGAAAATGTAGTGACAGTTTTCACGGCAATGTTAGCAATGGGCATAACTGAATCTGAAGCTATAAAAAGATTGGGATTCATTAGGTCAATAACCGGTCGCATGGAGCGTTTAGGTGGTAAAGGAACCCCTCTTGTTTTTGTCGATTATGCTCATACTCCGGATGCTTTGGACAAGGTTCTGTTTAGTGCTAAAAAGCATTGTACCCAAGCATTATGGGTAGTATTTGGCTGCGGTGGTGATAGAGATAAAGGTAAACGTTCACAAATGGGACGAATTGCAACTCAGTGGGCTGATCATGTCATTATTACTGATGACAATCCAAGATATGAAAACGCCTTAGATATTGTTAATGACATATTAAAGGGCTGCAAAGACATAGGCAATTCGACTATTAGTCGTAATGTTGAGGTCATTCAAGATAGGACTCTGGCCATACAAAGTGTGTTAACTAGAGCATCAGCAAAAGATTGTATTGTTGTTGCAGGTAAGGGGCATGAGCACTATCAGGAAATCAATGGAGTTCGACTGAATTTCAGCGATAGTCAGGTTATAAATGATGCATTAACAGCGAGGACAAGATAGCATGAAAATGATGCTAAGTGACTGCGCTAAGGCTATGCAAGGAAAATTGATTGGCGAAGACATGGCTTTTGAATCTGTCAGCATAAATACTCGTGCACTTAAGCCCAGCCAACTTTACATTGCAATTAAAGGACAAGTTTTTGATGGTCACCAGTTTATAGATCAAGCTGACTATGCTGGGGCCTGTGCTGCTGTTGTGGAACAAGAAGTTGATACTAGTTTGCCACAAATAATTGTCAAAGATACACGATTAGCATTGGCTGAATTAGCAGGTGCATGGCGAAAATCTGTTAATAAAGAGAATGGATCGTCTCTTGCTGTCATTGGAGTTACTGGAAGTAACGGTAAGACCACAGTTAAGGAAATGCTTGCCGCTATATTGGCTATTAATGATCCTGTTTTGTTTACACATGGCAATCTAAATAATGATATTGGCGTGCCTTTAACTTTATTAGAGATGGATGAGCAGCATCGATATGCCGTGATTGAAATGGGTGCGAATCATAACGGAGAAATTGCCTACACTAGTCATTATGTAGAGGCTGATGTAGTGATCATTACTAATGCAGGTGCTGCGCATATCGCTGGTTTTGGAAGTCTTGATGGCGTTGCAAAAGCGAAAGGCGAAATCATAGAAACGTTAAAAAAGACGGGCACTGCAATTATCAATCATGATGATGAATATTTTACTTATTGGAAGTCAGTCGCTGGGAATAGAGCTTTATTGTCATTCGGTTTGAATGTGGGGGCTGATGTAACAGCTAATGCAATTAAAGAAAAAGTTCATAATAAAGCTTTTGTTACACAATTTGAATTAAGTACGAATCAAGGTTCAGTTGATATCATTTTGAAATTAGCTGGCCGGCATAATGTACTTAATGCCTTGGCAGCATCGGCCGCAAGCCTAGCTTTGGGAATAAATCTGACACAAATTAAACAAGGATTGGAAAGCATAGTTCCTGTAACTGGACGCTTACAGCCATTAGTTAGCAACACCGGCGCAATAATAATAGACGATACCTATAATGCAAATTCGGCGTCATTGAAAGTTGCTCTTGATGTATTAGCAAATTTTAAAGGTAAATCATGGGTGGTTTTAGGTGCATTTGGTGAATTAGGCCCAAATAGCCCAAAAATACATGAGGAATTGGGCGTGTTAATTAAATCCAGCGGCGTAACTAGATTAATGGCCGTAGGGGCAGATTGCAAAAAAACAGTAGCAGCCTTTGGTGCGGGAGCTACTTTTTATGAAAATCAGCTAGATTTAATGGCGGCGCTGAAACAAGAGTTAGAAGGCGATGAGACAATATTAATTAAAGGTTCAAGAGCACAGCGCATGGAAGTTGTAGTGGCAGCTTTAGTTGACGATTTCAGGAATTAAACGATGTTACTTTATTTTGCAGATTATTTAATAAGTTTTGATGGTGGCTTTCGTGTATTCCATTACCTGACTTTTCGAGCCATTCTTGGCGCACTAACCTCTTTGTTGATATGTTTTATGATCGGGCCGGCAATGATTAGAAAACTTAGTCATAAAAAAATTGGCCAAAGTATTCGTGAATTGGGGCCACAGTCGCATTATGAGAAATCCGGAACGCCCACTATGGGGGGTGCATTAATATTGGTTGCCATTGCTATTAGTACGTTACTGTGGGCTGATTTATCAAACCGTTATATCTGGGTGATCTTGTTAGTCACAATGGGCTACGGTGTTATTGGTTTTGTTGATGATTATCGAAAGGTCATTGAAAGGAATAGTGATGGCTTGTCGGCTAAAGCAAAGTATTTGGCTCAATCAATTATTGGCTTAACGGCTGCGATATTTTTATATAAGACAGCCATATTACCTGCAGAAACTCAATTCATTGTGCCTTTCTTTAAAGACATTATGTTAGATATGGGTTGGACTTATATCGTTCTAACATACTTTGTAATTGTTGGGACTAGCAATGCAGTCAATTTGACTGATGGACTTGATGGATTAGCCATTATGCCAACGGTAATGGTTGCCGCTGGATTAGGGATCTTTGCATATTTGTCCGGACACGTGGCATTTTCAGATTATTTGGCAATTCCTTATTTACCCAATGCGGGAGAACTTATTGTATTTTGTGCAGCATTAGTTGGCGCGGGATTGGGTTTTTTATGGTTTAACACTTATCCAGCAATGGTATTTATGGGTGATGTTGGTGCTTTAGCATTAGGTGCCGCCTTAGGTGTATTGGCAGTTTTAGTTAGGCAAGAAATTGTATTAATGATTATGGGAGGTGTTTTTGTCATGGAAACAGTCTCAGTCATTATTCAGGTTGCCTCATATAAGTTAACAGGCAAACGTGTGTTTCGTATGGCGCCTATACATCATCACTTTGAATTGAAAGGTTGGCCTGAGCCACGTGTAATTGTACGATTTTGGATTATTACTGTGATTTTAGTATTAATCGGTTTGGCCACTTTAAAATTAAGATAGTCAATATGCATAACGGCTATCACTCTCAAATTATGATCGGTATGAGTTAAAGAGATAAAAATGGATAGTGTGGCAATACTAAATTCATTGAACATGAAGTTAGCTTTAGATCCAAAAAACGCCAAATTGTTGGTAGTTGGGCTTGGTTATACAGGGATTTCTGTTGCTCACTATTTGCAAAAGTTGGGATTTAAGTTTGCCATCACAGATAGCCGAGACAAACCGCCTTTACTGGATAATTTTTTACAAAGCATACCCGATACTCCGGTTTTTACTGGCGGTTTTGATGAGGCAGCTTTTAAAGTTGCTACACATTTGATAGTGAGTCCAGGTGTTGCCTTGACTGAAAAATCAATTGTTAAGGCAGTTGCAAATGGAGCAAAAGTAATTAGTGATATTGATTTATTTGCTTGCTCGGTAAAAGAACCTGTCATAGCTATCACCGGCTCTAATGGTAAAAGTACAGTCACTACCATGTTAGGGGAAATGGTAGCGAGTATCGGCAAAAAAGTCGGCGTTGGTGGTAATTTGGGTACGCCAGCTTTAGATTTATTGGAGCAGAATGCTGAATTATATGTGCTAGAGCTTTCAAGTTTTCAATTAGAAAGAACGACTGTCCTAAATGCTACTGCAGCAACGGTTCTTAATATCTCAGCTGATCATTTAGATAGGCATGTAGATATGACTGAATACGGCCAAAGCAAGAAACATGTATTTAGTGGCAACGGGGTCATGGTCATTAATGCTGATGATCCTATTGTAGATGCAATGCGCGAAACAGGAAGATCCACAGTAACATTCTCAATTAAGGAACAGGCCGACTTTTGCCTTGCTCATAAAGACGATATTGAATATATGATGCATCAGAGCCAATGTTTAATGCCATTATCAGATCTTCCTTTGGAAGGCCGGCATAATGTCGCCAATGCTCTAGCCGCGATGGCATTAGGAAAGGTGATTGGTTTAGATGAAAGCACAATGTGCATGGCGCTCAGGAAATTTAAAGGTTTAGACCACCGTATGCAGCGTATTGCTGAAATAAGAGGAGTTAGCTGGGTTAATGATTCAAAGGCCACAAATATTGGTGCCTGCATTGCAGCATTACAAGGTTACGATGAAAAAGTTATTCTAATTGCTGGTGGCGATGCAAAAGGAGCTGACATGAATGAATTAGCGCCCATTATTAAGGAAAAAGTTAAGCATGTTGTTTTAATGGGTAAAGATGCTGCATTAATAAAGCAATCGTTAGATGATTCTGTGTCAGTTTATAACGCAGAAAATATGACTGAGGCAGTAAGGATCTGCGCCGAAATAACGGAGCTTGGTGACTATGTGTTGTTGTCTCCTGCATGTGCGAGCCTAGATCAATATAAGAACTATCAAGATAGAGGCAATCAGTTTTCTAAGGCTGTTTTGGACTTGCTTAAGTGAAAATTTTAACAAAGGCGTCGAAACTAGGACGATTTCATTATGACCCTATATTGGTCTTAATCTGTATGAGTTTGTTATTTATTGGTTACATTATGGTTGCATCATCATCATTACATTTAGGAACTAAAGTTACGGAAAACAGCTTTCATTATCCAATAAGGCAGTCTTTACATATAGGACTAGGTCTTCTTTTAGGAAGCGGAGTTGCTTTAACTCCGATTAGTACATGGCAGAAGTCAGGACAGTGGTTGTTTATAGTCGGACTAGTATTGTTAGTGATAGTACTAATACCAGGTCTTGGCGTAAAAGTTAATGGTAGTACTCGGTGGCTTTCCATAGGAGGCATGCGGATACAAGTATCAGAGCTTGTTAAATATTTTGCTGTTATTTATATGGCCGGTTATGTGACCCGACATCAAAAATCGATACGAGAATCTGTTTTTGGTTTATTTAAACCTTTTTTGTTATTTTCATTAGCAAGCATATTGTTATTAACAGAACCAGATTTTGGTTCAGCAGTAGTTATATTTGTTATAGCGATGGGCATTATGTTTTTAGCGGGCGCACGATTATCTCAATTTATTATGTTATTTACTATTGTGGCAATACTTGCAACGCTACTGGTTCGTTATCAATCATATCGTATGAAGCGAGTAACCAGTTTTATGGATCCATGGGCGGATGCTAAAGATACGGGTTATCAATTAGTCCATGCGCTAATTTCATTTGGGCGTGGAGAATGGTTCGGTGTTGGCTTGGGCAGTGGTATACAGAAACTATATTATTTACCTGAGGCTCATACAGACTTTTTATTTTCAGTGATTGCAGAAGAGCTAGGTTTGTTAGGTGTCCTAACTGTTATCAGTTTATTTTCTTTATTAGTTTGGCGAACCTTTAAAATTGGTATGGCAGCTGAAAAAGCTGGGGAGCAGTTTTCTGCCTATATTGCTTATGGTCTTGGTATTTGGTTTGGATTTCAATCATTTGTAAATATGGGCGTAAATATGGGCATATTACCTACCAAAGGTTTGACTTTACCGCTAATGAGTTATGGCGGGGGCAGTATGATGATAATGTGTTGTGCTGTTGCCCTATTGTTTCGTGTACATAATGAAGTCACTGAAATAAATGCTAACCTTCCAAAAGAAAAGTCCAAATGGCTAAACGTATAGTAATCATGGCCGGCGGAACCGGCGGCCATGTTTTTCCAGCATTAGCGGTGGCAGAGATCTTGAAGGAACTTGGCTGGCAGGTTAGTTGGATAGGAACACATAAAGGACTTGAAAGTCGAGTAGTGCCAGAGGCAGGCATTGAAATTGATTGGCTATCGATTGCTGGTATTCGAGGTAAAGGCATAGCCTCAAAATTAAAAGCGATAATTATGTTGATTAAAGCTTGTCTACAAGCTAATAAAATATTATGCAAGCGTAAACCAGATGTAGTGCTAGGTATGGGTGGCTTTGTTGCAGGCCCTGGTGGTCTAATGGCAAAGCTATTGGGAATCCCTTTAGTTATCCATGAACAAAATAGAATTCCAGGCACAACAAATCGGTTACTTTCTAGGATTTCTAATCAAGTATTACAAGCATTCCCGAGCAGTTTTAAAACGAAAGTGAATGCAAAGCACACCGGAAATCCGCTAAGAAAACGATTTATATCCGCTTCGGAATTGGTGCGCAGACCGATAGAAAAGGAAGTTAGAATCTTGATTGTGGGTGGGAGCCAGGGCGCTCAAATATTAAATAATATAGTACCTGAAGCCATTGCAAAGTTTATGTCTTTAAACGATAAATCTATTTCTGTGAAAATAATGCACCAAACGGGTGATGTGATGTTATCACAGGTTAAAAAACGATATGAGGCCTTGGGTATTCAAGCAAAAACAGCTGCCTTTATTGAAGACATGGTAGAAGTTTATCAATGGGCTGATTTAGTGATTTGTAGAGCCGGAGCTATGACAGTAAGTGAAGTTTCAGCGATGGGACTACCCGCTATATTTATACCTTTACCAACGGCGATTGATGATCATCAAACCGCTAATGCGCGTTACTTAACCGATAATGGAGCGGCATTACTTTTAATGCAAGGTGAATTAACCCCAGAAATATTAGCAAAGTACATAACAGAGTTACTTAAAAATGCCAATGACATGCGGGCTGCAACTAAACGCCTAGCACGATTAGATGCAACATCACTTGTTGTAAGTTATTGCAGCGCTGAGGCCGAATTATGAAAACGCCAAATAGTGTCCATATCGCTTCAACCTTAGGCAATATCAAGCGAATACATTTCGTTGGTATTGGTGGAACTGGCATGAGTGGTATTGCTGAAGTTTTATCGAATTTAGGCTATACCATTTCAGGTTCTGATATTAAAGAGAGCGCGGTTACTAAAAGATTAGTTGATTTAGGACTTATTATTACCATCGGTCATCGCCGTGAAAATGTAACTAAAGCTGACGTAGTGGTTGCATCAACAGCAATCGATCGTAGTAATGAAGAAATTGATCAAGCCTATTTAAATAGAATCCCCGTGATTCCTAGGGCCGAAATGTTAGCGGAGTTGATGCGCTTTCGATTTGGTATAGCTGTCGCGGGTACTCATGGGAAAACTACTACGACTAGTCTGACAGCAAGTATGATGGCTGAGGGCGGACTTGATCCTACTTTTGTGATTGGTGGTCGTTTAAATAGCGCGGGCAGTAATGCAAAATTAGGCCTAGGAAATTATTTGGTTGCTGAGGCCGATGAAAGTGATGCCTCGTTTTTATATCTACAACCTATGATAGCAGTGGTTACTAATATAGACCAAGACCATATGGAAACCTATCAAAACAGCTATCAACGTTTAAAAGATACTTTTTTAGAGTTCTTACATCACCTACCTTTTTATGGTTTAGCTGTGATGTGTTTAGATGATGAAGGTGTCAGAGAAATTTTGCCGCAGTTATCGAAGCCAGTCATTACCTATGGTGTTCATGAAGATGCGGATATTAGGGCAGTAGACATTAAACAGATTGGAATGCATTCAATATTTACGGTTATTCGTTGGGGAGAATTTCCGCCTTTGACAGTAACATTAAATATGCCGGGTTGGCATAACATACTAAATTCACTTGCTGCTATTGCAGTCGCAACCAAACTTGGGGTTAGTGACGATGCCATTATTAGAAGTTTAGAGTGTTTTAAAGGAGTAGATCGACGATTTCAAATTCAAGGGGATCTTGCTATTGAACACGGCAAGCTGACTTTAGTTGACGATTATGGTCATCATCCTCGTGAGATAGCGGCTACTTTGGAAGCAATGCGTCAAGCTTGGCCGACACGACGTTCAGTTATTATATTTCAGCCACATAGGTATACGCGTACCCGTGATTTATTTGAAGATTTTGTATCCGTTCTATCCACAGTTGATGTTTTAATTTTGTTGGATGTTTATTCAGCAGGTGAGGCGATTATAACTGGAGCTGATGGCCGAGCACTGAGTCGAGCTATTCGTATGCGTGGTCAAGTTGATCCTGTATTTGTTGATGATTGGAAGGATTTACCTAAAATATTAGCAGGTTTAATTAAGCCTGAAGATGTCATCATGACGATGGGAGCGGGTAACGTTGGACATATAGCTACTCAATTGCCAGAATTGTTGGCAGATGCTTTAGCGCAAAGAGTTGCTTCAACCTTAAACAGATCAGCATGAAAGGTAAATTATTGCTTAATGAAAAGCTGGCTAAATATACAAGTTGGCGAGTGGGTGGTTGCGCTGAAAGGCTTTATATACCGTTTGATAAACAGGATTTATGTGAGTTTATCTCCGCTTTACCGGACGAGACGCCTGTGTTTTGGATTGGCTTAGGCAGTAATTTATTAGTTAGGGACGGTGGTATCCTCGGCACAGTTATCAATACCAAGGGTCGCTTAAAGGAAATGAGGCTGGTGGAAGACCTTAAAGTCTATGTAGAGGCAGGTGTTCCATGTGCCCATGTTGCACGATTTTGCACAGAACAAGGATTAGTTGGAGCAGAATTTTTAGCAGGCATACCTGGAACTATGGGTGGCGCTTTAAAAATGAATGCAGGAGCCTTTGGCGGAGATACTTGGAGTATTGTCAAACAGGTAGAGATGATCAATGCTGAAGGTCAAGTCATTAGTCGTTATCCTGATGATTTTAATGTGAGTTATCGTTCTGTAAAAAGTGCAAGCCAAGAGTGGTTTTTAAGTGGTCATTTACAATTACAATCAGGTGATACAGCTACGAGTCAGAAAAAAATAAAGTCTCTGTTAGAGCATAGAGCTAATACTCAGCCTACAAATCAACCTAGCTGTGGATCTGTGTTTAAAAATCCTAAAGATGATTACGCGGCAAGATTAATTGAGCAGGCTGGCTTGAAAGGGTATGCGATAGGTGGAGCTAGCGTCTCTGAAAAACATGCTAATTTTATAGTGAATACAGGTAATGCCAGTGCAGCAGATATTGAAGATTTAATTCATTTTGTACAAAAGCAAGTAAAGGAACTGTTAGGTGTTGAATTGCAAACAGAAGTTTGTATGGTAGGTGAGCGAGTGAAAGAATTGCCAATTTATGATTCTCAACAAAACCCAGGAAAATTTGGTCGTGTCGCAGTATTGATGGGTGGTGCGGCAGCAGAGAGAGCTATTTCATTAAAAAGTGGTAGGGCTGTATATGAGGCTTTAAAGCGTAAAGGTGTCGATGCGATAGCTATTGATGTTAAAGACAGTGTCATTAATGCATTAGCTGGAATAGAAGTTGATCGGGTTTTCAATATTATTCATGGCCGTGGCGGTGAAGATGGTGTATTACAAGGTGCGCTTCAAGTAATGGACATTCCTTATACAGGTAGTGGCGTTATGGCCTCAGCCTTAACTATGGATAAGCTTCGTACTAAATTATGTTGGCAGGGCTATGGATTAGTAACGCCTAGGTGGTTTTTATTGCAAAATGAAAACGACTTAGATGCCTGTATAGAAAAACTAGGTTTCCCTGTGATTGTTAAACCTGCGCAAGAAGGATCTAGCATAGGCATGAGCAAAGCTAATTCGCGCGATGAACTGAAAAAAGCCTTACAGGATGCATTGGCTTATCACTGTGATGTCTATGCAGAAAGCTGGGTCACGGGTAAGGAATATACGGTTGCACTATTAAATGGAGAAGCATTACCGGTGATATGCCTAGAAACACCTAATGCTTTTTATGATTACGAAGCTAAATATAATGCAACAACAACGCAATACCATTGCCCTTCAGGCTTGAATGAGGATCAAGAGACTTTTTTGAGAGCGTTAGCGCTTAAAGCTAGCAAAGTCTTAGGTGTTGAAGGATGGGCAAGGCTTGATGTGTTTATAGATGATGCTGGACAATATCAATTGATTGAAATAAATACGGTGCCAGGGATGACTGATCATAGCTTGGTTCCAATGGCGGCTAAGCAAGCAGGTATTGATTTTGATGATTTAGTGTGGCGTGTATTGGAAACTAGTTTAGGGTAATGAACAATATCGGCAATAAAGCTTGGCTGGCTGGATTTCTTTTCATAAGTCTCGTTGGAATAGTAGGTTATGAATTAACAAAAGAGCGATTGAAGTCACTGTCGATTAAAAGTGCTTCATTACCAATTAAGTATGTGCGGACTGAGGGCGAGTTTCAATATCTTAGTAAGGATGAGGTTAAAAACATTTTACTGCCCTTAGTCATGACCAGTTTTTTTAATGCTGATATGCAAGCA
The DNA here is from genome assembly GCA_945902915.1 of Crenothrix polyspora. Taxonomy (GTDB): domain Bacteria; phylum Pseudomonadota; class Gammaproteobacteria; order Methylococcales; family Methylomonadaceae; genus Methylobacter_C. Next base: position 13,188 of record CAMDNJ010000063.1, read on the forward strand.
ATACATTCAGCTGTTTCGACATTACCTTGGGTCGATGCGGTGACTGTTAAACGAATATGGCCTGATGCTATTGATATAAAGGTACATGAGAAGCAACCTTTTGCTCGCTGGGGTAAAAGTGCTTTGATTACTGAATCAGGCGTTATTTTTATACCAAATACTAACATACCGATTCAGAATTTGATTGCAGTGACAGGGCCCGAATTACAAAAGGTTAAAGTATTAGAAATTATGAAAGGCATTAAAACGGCGCTTGCTGACCAATCAATGGAATTGGCAGAATTTAATATTAGCGATCGATGGGCTTGGAAAATCAAATTAGTCACTGGAATGGAAATATTGTTGGGGCAGGATGAGCAATTAAAAAAATTAAAACGTTTTTTAAAGACATTGACAGTGTTAAGCCAAGGGCAGGTGGATGCAATGGCAGTTGTTGATTTAAGGTATCCCAACGGATATGCAGTTACCTGGAGGGCAGGAACCATAGAGATTGATTGGAAGACATACGCAAATCCTAATAATGAACAACAATCGCGCGATAAAGCGTTACTGAGTAGATAAAAATGGCAAAGAAAATAGAACGTAATTTAATAGTCGGATTGGATATCGGTACGTCAAAAGTTGCAGCTATTGTCGGGGAACTTATTAGTGACGGCAGCATTGAAATAATAGGTATAGGCTCTACTCCTTCAAGGGGATTAAAAAAGGGAGTCGTAGTCAATCTAGAATCAACAGTCCAATCTATACAAAAAGCGATAGAAGAAGCCGAGTTAATGGCAGGATGTCAAATTAAATCAGTTTTTGCTGGGATTGCAGGAAGTCATATTCGTAGTCTAAATTCTCATGGCATTGTAGCGATTAGAGATAAAGAAGTGACTAGGTATGATATCGATAGAGTCATTGATTCTGCACAAGCAGTCGCTATCCCCGCTGATCAAAAGATTTTACATATCTTGCCTCAGGAATTTGTTATTGATCTTCAAGATGGCATTAAAGAACCCATTGGTATGTCGGGTATACGTCTAGAAGCAAAAGTTCATATGGTGACTGGGAGTGTAAGTGCTTCTCAGAACATCATCAAGTGTATCCGTCGCTGTGGCTTAGAAGTTGAAGATATCGTCTTGGAACAATTGGCATCCTGTAACTCGGTATTGACGGAAGATGAAAAAGAATTAGGGGTCTGCTTAATAGATATCGGTGGCGGAACTACAGATATAGCAATTTTCGTCGAAGGTGCCATTAAGCATACTGCCGTAATCCCGATAGCCGGTGATCAAGTGACTAATGATATTGCGGTTGCATTACGGACACCGACCATCAATGCAGAGGAAATTAAGCGTAAATATGCTTGCGCATTGAC
>CAMDNJ010000064.1 GCA_945902915.1 Crenothrix polyspora
TAAGGTTAAAGTGCAAGTGTTGCGATTCAAGCTATTATTTCATGATCTTTCACAATGTTTAAGCATTGATTATCGCGGGCCTTTTTTTGCTTTAGGTCGATTGTTTTTATCACCGGGTCTTGGCTTTTCGGTGCGCGTAGTGGCTTTGGCTGCCGGTTTTTTAGTATGGCGAAGATCTTTTTTACCAGTAGTTTTATTCGGAGCATTTTTCTTAGGCGCATCGATGACTTTTAATGAAACAGGTTCATAGCCTGTATCTTCAATACGCGGAATTTGGCGCTTTAAAAGTTTTTCAATTTCTACCAACATCCAAGCTTCTTCTGGGCAGACTAAAGAAATAGCAACACCACTAGAACCAGCACGTCCAGTACGACCTATGCGGTGTATATAATCTTCAGGAACTTGTGGCACATCGTAATTGATCACATGCGGCAAGTCTTCAATATCTAAACCACGCGCAGCAATATCGGTTGCCACTAATACCGATACTTTGCCGGTTTTAAAGTATTCTAAGGCTTTATTTCTAGCGCCTTGGGTTTTATCACCATGCAAGGCTACTGAACGAATACCATCTTCAATCAGTTGTTTTTCTAAGCGGTCAGCACCATGTTTGGTGCGTACAAAAACCAACACTTGTTTCCAATTATTGCTACCTATTAAATATGATAGGAGTTCGCGTTTATATTCACGGCCTATACCATAAACGAGTTCAGATACATTCTCAGCGGTGGCATTTTGTTTAGCCACTTCAACTTCAACTGGGTTATGTAATACCGATGCGGCTAAGGCTTTGATAGCATTGGGTACGGTCGCCGAAAACAATAAGGTTTGGCGTTGTTTAGGTAAAAGTGCCATAACTTGCTTAACATCTGGCATAAAGCCCATGTCTAGCATGCGATCAGCTTCATCTAAAATTAACATTTCTATGTTGGCGAGACTGACATTGCGTTGCTTAATATGATCGATCAAACGACCAGGTGTCGCGACGACAATGTCACAGCCTCTACGTAACTGACGGGTTTGTATGCCAACGCTCGCTCCACCGACTATAGGTTCTACCTGCAAAGACAAATATTTGCCATAGCTTAAGACGCTTTCGTAAACTTGAGCGGCTAGTTCACGCGTAGGCACTAATATCAAAGCCCGAACACGGCGCGGTTTCTGATGAGGATCACTGTTTGCTGCCAAGCGTTGCAACAAGGGTAATGTAAAACTGGCTGTTTTTCCCGTTCCAGTTTGTGCGCCGGCCAAAACATCACGACCCGCTAAAATGAGTGGAATGGCTTTTTCTTGTACGGGAGTGGGTAAGGTATAACCTTGATCGGCAACGGCTTTGAGAAGCTCATCAGTTAAACCGAGTTTTGCGAATGTCATTAAAAACCTCTAAAAAAATAAAACGAGTGTATATAAGCTGAGTGCAGAATAAGAAATGAGGGTGCTTACTAAAAATATGAAATAATGTAAACTAAACACTAAGCGGTCAATGAATGTAACACAATTATTTTGCAATGCAGATGATTTTTGGGATTTATCTCAAAGTTTGCAAGCCTGAACTTGAGTCTGTCATCAATAGGTAACTTGTGTAGAGTACTTTTTAAAGCTATGGAATGTGATCGAAACATCTACCACGTAGGCTGCAAAATAAAGCATACGTATCGATAACCCTAACGAAACCCTATAACCATGACTCAAAATCCTATTGTTTTAAAAGAACTGACGCCTCCTATTAAAGTCTTATTTACCGGTTATCTTTGTACTGTGGGCATCGGGTATATGTTCGCACTCATTCAAATCCTCTTTACTCACGGTATGGCGGACGGCAAATTTGGTTTATCAGTTGATGATATTGTATACAGCTATTATGGCAACCGTTCAGGTACAGTGCTTGAACAACAGCTTAATGGTGCTATGAAAGAAAATGCTCCAGAACAAGAGCGTTTTAAGATAATGGAATGGGTTAGATCGGGTGCTGATGCTGATAAATACAAAGATGATGGCATCGAAAAAATAATTCAAACACGTTGCGTCATGTGTCACAACCAAGAAGCCTCTAGTTTACCTGATTTTACTACGCTTGAAGGTTTGAAGCCTTATACAGCTCAGGATACCGGTGCTACGTTCGCTTCCTTGACACGAGTTTCCCATGTGCATATGTTTGGCATCAGTTTTATCTTTATGTTTGTAGGACTTATATTTAGTTTTTCCGAAACCACAACTAATCAATATAAGTGTATTGCCATAGGCATGCCCTATGTATTTCTGGTGGCGGACATTTTGTCATGGTGGCTCACCAAACTTCATCCGATGTTTGCTTGGCTGGTTATTTTGGCCGGCATGGGCATGGCCGTTTCGTTTATCTTTATGTGGGTGATCTCGCTTTTAGAAATGTGGCTGTTTACACCTGTTTTTATTAAGCAACTAGATTCTAGCTATTTAAAATGGCGTGATAGCACTGAAGATTCTGCTGTGGATAAATTATGGTTGCTAGTAAAGGCTCTACCTAGCAAAATAAGGCCTGTTACTGTGTTGATTATCGAGCTATGGTTGCAACATGTTTGGCCTGTTATTGTCGGTTTATTTAAAAAATAACGGCTAGCAACTTAACTGTTCACTTTTAGACAGGGCTCTCCTAAGCGCAGACAAAAGGCGAAAGGTTAAGGGCGAAGCTAGTTTCTGCACAGGCCTAAGTTGCTAATCAAAAATAATGGTTAACGAGATAGTCGGGTTGATTTCAACCCGACTCCTGCTTTATCCTCTACCTATCTTTAAGACATGACTGGACTGCTTTCATCACAGCTCATAGACTCAGCATTAAGTCACTGTAAGCCGCCTAAACATATTTACATAGGCTACAGCGGTGGCGTCGATTCACATGTATTACTGCATTTATGCGCTGCGCATCCTAAATTTAAGCCATTAATTACCGCTGTTTATGTGCATCATGGTTTACAAGTTGCCGCAGATGCTTGGGCACAACATTGTCAAAAAACGGCAAGCTTATTAGGCATTCCTTGTCAGGTGTTACGGGTTGACGCTAAACCTAGGCTTGGTGAAAGTCCGGAGGAAGCCGCCAGAAATGCCCGTTACTCAGCATTTAATTCCTTAATGACTAGCGATGATGTGCTACTGGTGGCGCAGCATCGAGATGATCAGTTAGAAACAGTGTTATTACAATTGCTGCGAGGCGGTGGTCTTCGAGGCTTGTCAGCGATGCCAGAAAACACTGCTTTGGGGCTAGGTCGCTTATTGAGACCGCTACTCAATATTGCAAAACCTGCTATTGATGCTTATGCACAAACTCATGGTTTAAGTTGGGTAGAAGATCCCAGTAATCAGAGTCATGATTATGATCGGAACTATCTGCGTAATGCCATACTGCCGTTGTTAAAGCAGCGCTGGCCCGCCTGTGATAAAACCGTGGCGAGATCAGCTCGGCATTGTGCCGATGCCCAAGTGCTCATATCTGCTGTATCCGAACAGTTATTTTTACAAGTGTTTAACAATGATGACCAAACTTTGGCTATCAGTCAGTTAGCGGTATACCCAGTACATGAACAAGCATTGATCATCCGCCACTGGTTTCAACACCTTAAGCTAAAAATGCCCTCGCAGGCTTTTGTGGCAAGGGTTCAGTCCGAAATATTAAGTGCTAGACCAGATAGTGATCCCATTGTATCTAGACAGCATTATGCTGTAAGGCGTTATCGGGATAAGTTATATTGTTGGCCTAGTTTGGTTGCGGCTCAATTCGAGGCGCAAATTTGGCCTGCTGGACAGCTATTACTCACACTCAGTAATCAAAAAGCCTTGGCTTGGGTACCGTCTTCAACGGGTATTAATCGCAGTTTATGGCAGGAATCGACCATTACAGTCTGCGCAAGGCAGGGCGGTGAGAAAATAAGATTACTAGGACGTAGAGGACGCCATACTCTGAAAAAGTTATTTCAAGAGGCCGACATTCCGACATGGGAGCGAGAAACCTTGCCGCTAATATATATAGATGGGCAATTGGCTGCGGTAGCTGATTTATGGATCAGCGCTGATTTTTATAGTGAAGAAGTTGATAATTGCCTGACTTTACGCATACAAAGCTCTCTTCAGTCATAATACATAAATATTTTAAAGCGCTGAGCTTGGAAGCAATAAAATACGTGTAGGATGGGTAGAGCGACAGCGAAACCCATCAATGTGCGATGGTGTGATGGGTTTCACGTTGTTCTACCCATCCTACGAGTCTGAGCTTCAGCTATTGCTTTGTAAAACAGCTAAAGCAGAATTATAGGATGTGCTGAGGAACGAAGCGCATCAACGTGTGGCTTGAACGATGAGCCCCCTTTGTCGGCACATCCTATAACATTTAATGGCCGTGATGTTCCGCGTGGATTGCTACTACTAAGGTTAAACTTTGCAAATGAACACATCAAATACTACGAGTCCCGCACATACTGAAAATATCACTATGCTCTTGAGCTTGCTAGGCATCAGTAGCTATTTACTTCTCCTTGCTTTGGATCAAGGTCATGACATTTATAAACTATCACTCCAAGGTGATCTAAGCTCAGCGCTGGCTAGGCTTTATCAAGGCGATCTACAGTTTTCGTTTAGTTTAATGAAGCTGCCCTTGCTGGCTGTGTTGATCTTATGCGGCCTGCCTTTACTTTATAAAATGACGGTAAGAGTCTGCCAGGGTGATTTTGGTGCTGACTTATTGGCGGGCTTATCTATCGTCACTTCCTTGTTGTTACATGAATACTTAGCCGGTAGCCTAGTGGTATTAATGCTGTCTAGTGGAGTAGCGCTAGAAAGTTATGCCGTGCGTAAAGCCTCTTCCGTGTTAGATGCCTTGGCAAAGCGCATGCCATCGATAGCCCATCGAAAGCTAGATGATCAACTCACTGATATAGCGACAGAGCAGGTTAATATTGGTGATAGCTTATTAATCTTACCGCACGAAATCTGTCCGGTTGATGGTACGGTCACTGAAGGCTCAGGGACTATGGATGAGTCTTTTTTAACCGGCGAACCCTATAGCATGTCAAAAACGATAGGCTCACAAGTGATATCCGGTGCTATAAATGGCGACGCAGCCTTAACTATATGCGCGGATAAATTAGCTGTAGATTCACGTTACGCTAAAATCATGACAGTGATGCGATCCTCAGAACAGTATCGCCCCAATATAAGACGACTGGGCGATCAACTGGGTGCTTTATACACACCTGTCGCAGTCATATTAGCTTTAACGGCTTGGGCCGTTAGTGGCGATGTCGTCAGGTTCTTAGCGGTATTGGTGATTGCAACGCCTTGTCCTTTACTCATCGGCATCCCTGTGACTATTATTAGTTCTATTTCATTGGCGGCGCGGCGAGAAATCATCATTAAAAATCCCGCTATTTTAGAAACCATAGGGACTTGTCGCACCGCAATTTTTGATAAAACCGGCACGCTGACTTATGGCAGACCGGTATTAACGGCGATAATTCCCGCAAGCGCTTATCAAGAGCAACAGATATTGCTCTTAATAGCCAGTTTGGAGCGTTATTCTAAGCACCCGCTGTCCAGTGCCATACTTCAAGCCGCAGAACAAGCAAATCTATCGCTATTAAGTGTCACACAAATGACGGAATTGCCCGGTGCCGGCCTTAAAGGTCAGGTATCAGGATTACAGCTACAGATTACCAGCCGTAAGAAATTGGCCGAGCTGCACCCAGAGCAAATTGAGCTGTTGCCAGTTATGTCCGGTGGATTAGAATGTATCGTCTTGATTGACGATCACTATGCCGCGACCTTGCAATTTAGAGATGAAGTGCGCTCAGATAGCACATCCTTTATTAATCATTTAGGCCCTAATCATCTCTTTGATAAAGTTATGTTAGTGTCTGGCGATCGAGAATCAGAAGTTCGTTATCTGGCCGAAAAAGTCGGCATTAAAGAGGTGTTTTTTAATCAAAGTCCTGAGCAAAAACTGGACATAGTGCGCGAAGAAACTAAAACTGCAAAAACCATCTTTTTAGGTGACGGTATCAATGATGCACCGTCATTAACCGCAGCAACCATTGGTATTGCTTTTGGTCAAAACAGCGATATTACCGGCGAAGCCGCCGATGCGGTGATTATGGATAGTTCCTTATTAAAAGTAGATGAGTTATTTCATATCGGTGCAAGAATGCGAAACATCGCCTTACAAAGTGCCGTAGGCGGTATGGCGCTGAGTTTAATCGGCATGGGCTTTGCTGGCTTAGGATATGTAACACCTGTCGCTGGTGCGGTGATCCAAGAAGTCATTGATGTACTGTCAGTTTTAAATGCCTTAAGAGCGGCGCTGCCGCCTAAGAGCTTGTCGGATTTTTAGAGATTGATGATTTAGCCCTAAGCCAACAGCCACACCAGCAGGCAAATAGCGGGAAGGTCATTAAAAAGCCACCGAGGGATAGACTCAATAATATGCGCTTAAGCCTCAAATGGATAAATGGCCTTAATGACTATAACGATAATTTCACTGATAAGTTTAACGCCTTAACTTTATCAATCAACATAACAAATTGAGCACTCGCTACACTGCTCAGAGAAATCGCTCAAGCATTCAGTAAGTATATTTAAGTGCTTAGAGAAATCGCTGAAGCATTCAGTAAGTATATTTAAGTGCTTAGAGAAATCGCTCAAGCATTCAGTAAGTATATTTAAGTGCTTAGAGAAATCGCTCAAGCATTCAGTAAGTATATTAAAGAGCTCAGAGAAATCGCTCAAGCATTCAGTAAGTATATTAAAGAGCTCAGAGAAATCGCTCAAGCATTTAATATGTATATTGAAGTGCTGAAACAAATCGCCCAAGCTTTCAGTATGTTTATTAAACCGTTCAATAAAATGCTTCTAGCAATCAAAATGCTGATCAATTCGTAAGCTAAAATGATGAGGCTTTGATTTAATCTCCACGCATACCATCATAATTAAAGTCGAGAGCCAATCTATACTTTGGAGTATCCAGAACTAGCTAAGGTTAGCGACAGTGTAACCTGACCTAAGCAAGCGCTTTGTCCCGTCTTAACTTGGTAACGCTTATCTACAGTGGAAAAAAATAGTTAATCCTCCTAACGGAGGATTGCATCTTAACGGAGGATGTAAGATGATAGTTAGTATTTATGTTACCTAGTTATTTAAAATGCATGCTTTAGTTAATTCTAGCCTACTAGCTTCACAGCATGTTTTTATATTAGAAGATAATGAATCTTTGGCTAAACTGTTAAAAATTAATCTCAGTAAGTTGGGTTATTCAACCTATGTCTATAGCAATCCCGTAGATTTTTTACAGGCTATACCTGAGGTGAGTCCTTCAATTCTTATCACTGATATGAATATGCCGCAAATGACAGGTGTTGAAGTACAAGCTGAATTAATGCGATTAAAGCTGAGTATGCCGATCATCTTTCTTAGTGGAGAATCTTCCATCCCCCAATCAATTACCGCTCTTAAACAGGGTGCTGTAGATTTTTTACTTAAACCGGTTAACCAGCAGCAATTAAAAATGGCAGTTGAATCTGCTTTTGAATTATCAGTGCAAAATATTCAATCGGCAATCAATAAACAGTCCTTAGAAAAACAATTATTGGTTCTGTCTCCGCGCGAGAGAGAAGTCTATGAGCTTATGATTCTCGGCTATAACAATCCCGAAATACTTGAAACCTTAAATATTTCTCTACCAACGACTAAGCAATATAAAGCGGCAGTAATGCGTAAGTTAAATATAAGCTCTTTATCTGAGCTGATTGATTTAGAACGGTTGTCTAATTGATTAGTATAAACCATGCTAGAAATGTTTAGCGCACAGTTGTATTTAAATAAGTATAGTGGTTTTAAGTATTGAAAACGATTCATCTTGAAATGTATATAAAAAAAATTCTGACGTGCTTGATTTTTTTAATGCTGTTAACAAACTTCCAATTTGTCGAAGCCGATGAATACTTAGATGTTAATAACATAGTCAATCCATCCACCTCACTGACGAGTTATTTAGGTATTTTAGAAGATACCAGCCAACAATTAACGCTAGCCGACATACAAACGGCGAACTTTAAAACCAATTTGTCACCAAAAGAATCGATCAACTTAAAATTTACCTCCTCAGCTTATTGGCTACGACTCATCATAAAAAATAGCAGTAACCGGCCTATAGATAAAATCATTGAACTTAATTACCCTTTACTGAATAACGTAGATTTTTATTGGCAGATTGACCAACAAAATCATCAAACCATTCATACCGGCTATGCACAGCCTTATGAAAATCGCGCCTATAAAAGTACTGTTTTTGCTTTTCCCCTGCAACTTCTTGCACACAGTCAAAACGTTATTTATATAAGATGCGCCACGCCTAACGCTATGTTCATAGAAGCGAATTTATGGGAGCCCAGTGCCTTTCAACAAAAAGAGCTTGGTTATTTAGTTTTTCAGGCTTTCTTTTTTGGTGTTTTGGTGAGTATCTTCGTGTTTACTTTAGGCTTAACGATCGCGACAAAAGAAGTTGATTATTTTATCTATCTGAGCATGATTTTTTTTATGGCTCTTTCTTTTATAGCTAGTCGAGGCTTAGGCGCTGCCTATGTTTGGCCGAACATTCCGTGGTTAACACAAAGGGGATTATTAATCTTTGGTTCATTGTTTTTAGCGGCAAAATTAGTGTTTATATGTCGAGTACTGAATACGCAACAATTCATGCCTAGACTTACTTTAATAGCTAAAGGGCTAGTAACGCTGGAGATTTTAATATCTTTGTTACTTTCAGTCAGCTTTAAATGGGCCATAGTGGCTAATATCCTGATTACTATTACTTCAGCTTTTATCGCAATCATTTTGTTGGTAGGCGTCATTAAAAAACAACGAGATGCCTATTTTTTAAGTGTCGGTTTTGCTTTACTCATCATTGGCATAATCATTCGTGAGTTACACGCTACTGGGCTCATTGAGGCCAATTTTTATAGCTTAAACGGCTTACAACTTGGCTCATTGCTTGGCTTGCTAATACTTAGTTTTTTTCTAACCGATCGCTATGGCTTTATCCAACAAGAAAAACTAAGAGTTGAAGAGCGCTTAAAACAGAGCGATATTAAATTGGTGGCTGAAATTGATGCGCATAGAGTCTCTGTCGCTTATCAAGTAGCCCTAAAAGCCAAAGAAGAAAAACTAAGAACCATCTTAGAATTGTCGCCAGACGGTATAGGCATATCCGACCTTGAAGGCATCATTAGCTTTGTTTCTGATGTAACCATGTCCATGTGGGGTTATACCAAGAAGGAGTTCCTGGTTAAGTCTATATTTGATGTGTTCGATGTCAGTTCCCATGAAACATTGACAAACATGATAGCCCAGTTATTAAAAGGCAATAGTTTAGGTGCTGTTGTGTATAACATGGTCAGAAAAGATGGTAGTCATTTTATCTGCGAAGTTAATTCTAGTCTGCTATACGATATCGAAAATAAACCGACTAACATTTTATTTGTACAGCGAGATGTTACTGAGCGAATTAAATTAACTAAGGAACTGGAGTTAGCTAAAAAAATAGCCGACCAAGCTAATTTAGCCAAGTCAGTTTTTGTCTCTCACATGAGTCATGAGCTCCGCACACCGTTGAATGTCATTCTGGGTTATTCTGAGCTACTACAGATGGATAATTCAATAACGACAGAGCAATTAGATTTTGTGCAGGAAATTTTAAAAGGAGGGACTCATCTGCTGCAGCTTATTAACCAAATGCTGGATCTGTCTAAAATTGAATCAGGTTATATAGGTTTAACGCTGCATCCCGAAAATATTTCTACTATCATTGATGACTGTTTGGTTTTAATACGCCCTTTGGCGCAGAAAAAGACGATTAAGTTACGCTACCAGAATAAGCAGGATATTGTTAGCCTTTGTGATCGCACTCAACTTATTCAATTACTACTGAATTTAATTGCCAACGCTATAAAATATAACGTCAACCAAGGTACTGTCGATATTAGTGTCGAACTGAATGATACTAAAACTTACACGATCCATGTTATTGATTCAGGCATAGGCATGGACCCCGAACGGCTAGCAAAAGTATTCGATCCCTATGTGCGCTTGACAGCCACTGAAGATATTGAAGGCACGGGTTTAGGCCTGAGTATTGTCCAAAAACTAATAAAATTAATGGACGGTACTATAGGTGTAAAAAGTGAGCAGGGCGTAGGTAGTCACTTCTGGATTACTCTGCCACTAATGACGAATGCTGATGAGCCGATAGCGTCAGCTATTACATTGCCTAGTTCTGAGAACATTACTTACCAAGTGCCTGAATCGTCATGCCAATATCAAGTGTTATACGTTGATGATAATGCTTCAAATTTGAAATTGACAGCAAACATGTTCCGCGCTATTTCACATCTTAAGTTAGCCACCGTTCAAGATTCAACGCTAGCTATTGCACAAGCCTTGTTACAATGTCCTGATGTTATTTTACTTGATATTAATATGCCAGAAATGGATGGCTATCAGGTACTGAAAGCAATACAGGCCATTGATGTGCTCAAGACTATACCAGTGATTGCCCTCTCTGCGAATTCAATGGTAGAAGATATAGAGCGTGGGCGAGTAGCTGGCTTTAGTCACTACCTTTCAAAACCTGTTGATCAAACTGTGCTTATACAAACCATAGATCAGGTTCTGGGTTTAAGAGGGGAGGTGTAATGTACTTTTTACTAAAAATCCAAATATTAACTCCCCTACTACAAAAACAGTTTTCATTGCCACAGATAATGGATAAATACTCCCGTTAATGAAAATTAAACTTAATCAGTTTTATATAAAGTGTCTACTCATATTCTGCAGTGTCAGTGTATTAACTGCCGCACAGGCCAGTGATGCTGAAGTCGTTGCTTTACCGGACATCATTGTAAGTAACGATGCTAATGACAACATCACTAACTCATCCCATTCAAGCACTGAATTTAATCGTGCATCTTTAGACGCTGTAAACAGAGCGGATTTAAATGGTGTATTACGAGGCCTTCCCAGCACAGGCATTTCACAATCTAACGGTAACTCAGCATCCAATATCATCTTAAGAGGGGCAGGCGGTGGCTTAGGCCTGGTCAATTTAGATGGTATCCCTTTGTTTGGTAACTTTACCGCCTTTTTCCCTTTAAGCCATTACCCCTTGGACTTACTTAATCGCGTGTCTGTGGTCCGTGGTCATGATGTAGCTCAAAGCAGCAGTCGAACCTTGGGTGGTGCTATTAATCTTTCAAGTCGAAAATTAAACGATGGTCAAGCCTTTTTGCATACTGAAGGCGGGAGTTTTGGTACGGTTCGTAACAACGTAGGGCTGGGCACGCAAAATAAGCTAGGTAATTGGAGCTTTGCTGGTGGGCAAAGCTATATCTTTGAGGCTGTCAGCCAAGCTAGTCCGACTAATGGCGGTAATAACGAAACTAAAAATTCTCAGTTGAGTACGGGTTTATTGCGCTGGGATAAGCACTTCAAAGCACTGAGTGTAGAGAGTAGCTTATATTATGTGAATAGCCGAGACGGTTATGATGGCCCTGGATTAATATCCAATGGTAAAAGAGGCTGGAAAGCTGATCCTAATGGTTTAGTAAAGCAACAAACTTGGGTAGCACAAAGTCAAGCGTTCTATCATCTTTCTAAACACTGGGATAGTGCTCTGCAAATAGGTTTTACCCAAGATCAACAGGACGGAAGAATAGGCACCTTAAAAAATTGTTGCTCAATGAACTTAACGACTCAATTACTGTTAGCACATTGGAGAAACACCCATAAAATGGCTATAAATAGTCAACAAGACCAGTCGCTAAGTTTAATATGGGGCATAGACGCTCAACAACAACATGGCGAAAATCTTAATAATCTATCTAAAGTTAATAGCTTAACTAATAGCTTATTAAGTCCTATGGTCCGCGCGGAAATAGCTTGGGGTAATTGGTTGACGACCACAGAAACGCGCCTTGATCATTATGACCAATTTGGCGGCGATCATGTGCTGTTTAATGTCAATAATAGCTGGCGCTTTATGCCCACTATGTTGGCCTGGGCTAAAACCGGCACCGGTTATCGTACCCCAGCAATGAATGAACTCTTACAGCCTTTATTTGGCAATAGCAAATTAGCGCCAGAAAGTAATTTTGGCGGTGAGCTTGGCTGGCGCTGGAATCCCAATCGTTTTTATGAAATCAGTGCCTCTAGTTATTTACAGCACTATCAAAATTTAATTGTTTTGCAACAAACAGCTGCGGGCTCTATTGCCAGCGCCAATATAAATGAAGCCCATGTTTTTGGTGTCGAAACTCAAAATAACTTTCAATGGAATTCAGACTGGAATAGTGGCTTTAGTTACACCTATATGCTGGCTAATAATCCGCAAACAGGCTTAAAAGTACCCGGCCGCCCTCAGCATCAAGGTCAAGTCTGGACAGATTGGAAGGTGCGACCTCTAGTAACGCTAAGAGTTGATTTAAGCTATCGTCAGGGCTATTGGACTGATCCAGATAATACGATACAGGTTCAAGCCGCACCCCGCGTTAATGCCAGTATTAATTATCAAGTTACGCCTAAAATCAAACTGACGGTACGAGGTGAAAACATGAGTAATCAACGCACGCCCGATTTATATGGTTTTAATTACCCAGGCGCTGCTATTTATGGGGGTGCTTATTTTGACTGGTAGCATTCAATTAAGAAATAGGCCAACCCTGACGCATGATCTACCAAATCAAACCAAACCAAACCAAACCAAACCAAACCAATTTTAGTGACCTAAAGCACCCCTAACATAAGCCGCCGATGCCGGTCGGGGTTTATAACCCCGATCGAAACGTTTGGTTGCCCCCAATAACCTTCGAAACGTTAAACGTTAAGGACGGGGTTGCAAACCCCGTCCAGCTGGGGATATTTAATCTAGTTGGGTGGCAATATTTTTTGCCAATCAAACCAAGGGCCAGGATCTTTTTTGCGTCCTGGAGCAATGTCACTATGGCCAGTTATTCGTTGTCTCGATAGTTTAGGGTAGCTTGCTAATAAGTTATCAATAATGGCCGTCAATCTTGAGTATTGTGCCGCGGTGTAAGCGCATGATTCAGTACCTTCCAGTTCTATGCCTATAGAAAAATCATTGCAGCGCTGTTGCTGGTTATAGCTAGATGCGCCTGCATGCCAAGCCCGTTTGTTAAACGCTACATATTGCACACATTCACCGTCACGTTTAATTAATAAATGCGCAGACACTTTAAGCTGATATATCTCTTTAAAATAAGGATGATCAGCAGGGTTGAGTGTATTGCAAAATAACTGCTCTATGTACGGCGTAGAAAATTCACCCGGAGGTAGGCTAATACAATGTATGACAATTAATGAGATATCACTAGCATCTGGGCGCTCATCATAATTAGGTGAGGGTGTTTTAATGGCATCAGTGAGCCAGTGTTGTATGATAGTCATTAATTTTTATCACCGAAAAAACGCAAATGTAAGCATATTGCGATAAAATGTTGCTTTTATTTGTAGGCAATTACTTAAGGCTGGTTATTTTGCCAGTTTTCAAGGGCAACCATGAGTCTTTATTTAATAGCACCGACCAAGAGTATAGCAATATGGCCAGTTTAATCGTTAAGCGCTTTGTTAAGTTAGTTATTATTGTGATGCTCGCTGGATGTGTCAGTAATCCCGAGAAAATGGTTGTTGAGTCGGCACCGGGTAACTTACTTCAAATGCCAGCAGTTGATGAAAATATTCAAAATGCTCAAACCTCAGCTAATTCAACTAAAGTACCGGCTTCCCATCAGTATGCGGCAAAACAATTAACTGGAACCTATGCTAATTCTATTGTGTTACAGAATTTTATTGCGCGTATGGTGCATAAGCAAGGCTTTTCCTTAAGCTATTTAAATGGTTTGTTTTCGAAGGCTAATCGACTGGACTCTGTGATAGGTCTGGAAAATCCTGTACCCCCTAGTACTGGACCTACCAAACCTAGTTTGGGTAGTTGGACACGCTATCGCGATAAATTTTTGACTGAAGCGCATATCAATAATGGCGTGGAGTTTTGGCGTAATAATGCGGAGGCTATTCAAAAAGCCAGCACGACTTACGGCGTTGATCCAGAATATATAGTTGGTATTATTGGTGTTGAAACTTATTTTGGTAAAAACTTTGGTAAAACAAATATCTTAGATGCCTT
>CAMDNJ010000065.1 GCA_945902915.1 Crenothrix polyspora
GAATCAGGCAGGGGGATATCGGAACTTAGCCTTCAATATTCGGATTTGTTTAAGCAAAAATCGCCACAAAAAACGTTTTTCCGGGCAAACTTTTGCTCTCGCTGCCTATGTTGGTCGTACTGATTGCACATCTCGAGCTTTAGAATGGCCGATTTTTCACTTTTTTAGTGCAATCGGGCGCAGCGGATTCCGATTCGAGAGCGATGAAATTGCATCCTTGAGGCGACGAATGCCACTCGAGAGTCACCCATTGCGAGATTGTCGCCGTAAAATTGCCTGTTTTTTGCTGGTTTTTCGGCTTTTTTCTTGCTGGTATGCTAGGCTGTAAGCAAATAGATAGTCTATAGCAGCCGCAATTAAGGGCTTGCTGAGACAAGTTGGTTAGGCTAACGACTCCATCGTTAACGCATCATTTCCACATGAATGTGTTGGGTTGTGAAAAGATGCAACTCAACCTACGTGACTATGCGTCTAAAATTACCGTAGCTGGGGTTACTATGGCAAGAGTAGGCGATCATGATTTTCAGGAAAGGATATAATTAGTTTTTATTAAAGAAAATACACGATTCTTTTACCGCTAACACAGCAATCTTTATTACGAATTTGTATAAAACTAGGAGTGTAATAGCTTCAGCTATTACTTTGTAAAACAGCTGAAGCTGTTTTACTCCAGATACATCTGTGTGGCTACACTACATAAGCTTTAAAAACAATAAATCCTGCCCTTTACCCTAGTTTACTATCCCTACATGCAACCAGCTTTTATTCATTTAAGATTACATAGCGAATTTTCCTTGGTCGATGGTATGGTCAAGATCAAGCCTTTAGTAAAACGCTTGGCTGAGCTTAATATGCCAGCAATTGCAGTGACCGAGCACGCCAATTTATTTTCTTTGGTTAAATTTTACAATGCCGCGCGAGGCCAGGGTATTAAGCCCATAGCGGGCGCTGATGTTTTAGTTTATAACCCAGAAGAACCTTCGACTCCTTTTCGACTGACCTTGTTGGTCAATAATAATATCGGTTATGTCACGCTCACCGAGTTGGTCTCAAAAGCCTATCAAGAAGGTCAGCATTTAGGCGTGCCTATGCTGCGCTATGAATGGATCGCAGCAAATCATCAAGGCTTAATTGCTATCTCGGGGGCGATGGAGGGCGATATTGGTAAAGCCTTAGTAGCGGGTAAAGCGAGTGTAGCCCAGCAGTTAGCACAGCAATGGTCGGAATTATTTAAGAATGCTTTTTATCTGGAATTACAGCGGGTCGGTAAGCCTGATGAAGAGTTGTATATAAATGCTGCTGTAGAATTGGCCGCGCACATGGGTTTGCCGGTGGTGGCGACCAATGATGTGCGCTTTCTTGAGCAAAAAGATTTTGCCGCCCATGAAGTTAGAGTTTGTATTAATCAAGGTCGGGTCTTAGATGATGAACGTAGACCTAAAGACTATACCGAGCAACAATATTTACGCAGCTCCGAAGAAATGCAGCAGTTGTTTGCGGATATTCCTGAGGCCTTAGAAAACAGTGTAGAAATAGCCAAGCGCTGCACTATCAGCCTGACTTTAGGTGAGAACTTCTTACCCGATTTTCCTGTGCCGGCTGGCATGACCTTGAGTGAGTTCATGACTCAGGAGGCTGAAAAAGGTCTGGAACAGCGCTTTTTACATTATCCAGCGATAGGTAAGGGCACGGATGAAGAAAATAGGCAGGTGTATTATCAGCGTTTAGATTTTGAATTGAAAATGATCAGTCAAATGGGTTTTCCTGGTTATTTTATGATTGTGGCTGACTTTATTCAGTGGGCTAAAAATAATTTGATTCCCGTTGGCCCTGGTCGTGGTTCGGGTGCGGGGTCTTTAGTGGCTTATGCACTTAAAATTACCGATTTAGATCCTATCGAGTTTGATCTATTGTTCGAGCGTTTTTTGAATCCCGAGCGGGTCTCAATGCCTGACTTTGATATCGACTTTTGCATGGATAGGCGTGATGAGGTCATTGATTATGTGGCACGGCATTATGGTCGCGATCATGTGGCGCAGATTATTACTTATGGCTCTATGGCCGCTAAGGCGGTTATCCGCGATGTGGGGCGAGTCTTAGGATTTCCTTATGGCTTTGTCGATCGCTTAGCCAAATTGATTCCCTTTGAAATTGGCATGACCCTGACTAAAGCCTTAAGCGATAGCCCTGATCTTAAGCAACTCTACGATACCGAAGAAGAAGTGACGGCCTTGATCGATATGGCGCTTTCACTAGAAGGTACGGTCAGAAACGCCGGTAAACATGCCGGTGGTGTGGTGATCTCGCCGACTAAGCTGACAGATTTTACACCCTTATATTGTGAAGAAGATGGCAGCAATCTGGTTACTCAGTTTGATAAAGATGACGTAGAAGCGGTCGGTTTAGTTAAGTTCGACTTTTTAGGGCTACGCACGCTGACTATCATTGATTGGGCCTTGCAAACTATCAATGATAAAAAACGTTTGGCAGGTGAGGCTTTAGTCGACATTACCACCATTCCTAGAGATGACTTAGCCTCTTATGTACTGCTAAAGAATGGTCTGACCACGGCGGTGTTCCAGTTAGAATCTCGCGGTATGAAGGAGCTGATTAAAAAGCTTAAGCCCGATTGTTTTGATGACATTATCGCCTTGGTGGCGCTCTTTCGTCCTGGGCCTTTAGAATCGGGCATGGTTGATGATTACATTAATGTAAAACATGGCGCCAAAGCCGAATACGCTCATCCAATACTTGTGCCTATCTTACAGCCCACCAACGGCGTAATTTTGTATCAAGAACAAGTGATGCAAATTGCTAGGGAAATGGCGTTGTACACCTTGGGCGGTGCCGATATGTTACGTCGAGCCATGGGAAAGAAAAAGCCAGAGGAAATGGCTAAAGAGCGAGGTAAGTTCTTAGAAGGTTCGGTGCAAAACAACGTTGAAGCAGACATTGCGACCTACGTGTTCGATTTAATGGAAAAGTTTGCCGGCTATGGTTTTAATAAATCGCATTCTGCAGCCTACGCCTTGGTTGCTTATCAAACCGCTTGGCTAAAAGCCCATTATCCCTCGGCTTTTATGGCGGCGGTGTTGTCCTCGGATATGGATAACACCGACAAAGTAGTAATCCTAATAGAAGAATGTCGGCAGATGAAGCAAACCATCTTGCCACCCGCTATTAATATATCCATGTATAAATTTACGGTTAACGAGGCTAGTGACATTATTTATGGCTTGGGAGCCATCAAAGGTGTGGGGCAGGCAGCTATAGAAGATATGATCCTAGAACGCGAAGAGCGTGGCGTGTTTTTAGGGCTTTATGATTTATGTCAGCGCGTTGATCTGCGTAAGTTTAATCGTCGGGTGCTAGAAGCTTTAATCCGTGCCGGCGCTTTTGATGAGTTTGATGAAAATCGTGCCAGTCATTTAGCTGAATTGCCCACGGCCTTACGCGTTGCAGAGCAACATGGCAAAATGGCTAAAACCGGACAAAATGATATGTTCGCGCTACCGGGTTTAGATATGGATGAAGTTGATGACGGTGTGTCGGGTGCTTACGCTCAAGCGGTGATGCCTTGGACAGATCATGAGCGCTTAGCGGCTGAAAAATTAACCCTAGGTTTGTTTTTAACAGGGCATCCCATAGATTCCTATGAAGCCGAATTAAAACACTACACGCACGGAAAAATAGCCGGCTTAAAAGTAGGCCGAGGCAGTGTAGAAGCGCGTATTGCCGGTTTAATCGTTGAAGTCCGTACTCGTCAAAACAAAAAAGGCGGTACTATGGGTTTTGTCACCCTAGATGATAATAGTGGACGACTTGAATGTGCTTTATTTGGCGAGGTCTACGAAAAATACCGTGGGCTTTTAGGAAAAGACTGTGTATTAATTGCCGAAGGTGGTTTAGCCATTGATAATTTCTCAGGCAATCTACGCTTAACCGTAGAAAAGCTCTATGACATCGATCAGGCCAGAGAACAGTTTGCTAGAGGTTTACAGCTCACTTGGAATAAGGACTCTACAGTTGCTCAAGTGGCTGAGCTATTAACGCCCTTTAAAAAGGGCAGTTGCCCCGTAACTATTGCTTATAGTTCGGAACAAGCGCGTACCACGCTACAGTTAGGTGATGAATGGCGGATTCATCCGACTGATGAATTAATTGCACGATTAAAAGCACTGTTGGGTGCTCACTCTGTTGAAATTAGGTATCGATAAGCCCCTATCTTAGCAAAAGCTTTTCTTTGTTTGATCTTTTGATAGGGTAGAGCGCGGAGAAAAGCCAAAATCGTTAATAATGTGATACTATTTTGATTGTCTTAGCGTTGTTAAGGCAATGAAAATAACTTAAATTATAATAAAAACAGGAAAATACCATGACATCTAAGCTCATTATAGCAACAGGCCTAATGACAATAGCATTAATAGCCGGTTGTGATAAAACTGACGACGCCACAAAAGCAGCAACCACTGAAGCAGCCCCAGCAACTCAATCTGCACCGGTTACTGAATCAGTTCCTGCTGCAACGCCTGTAGTTGAAGCTGCGCCTGAAGTTGCCCCAGTTGCAGCACCTGAAAGTAAGTAATAAAGCTATAACACTACACAGCTTATGCCAAACAAACATTCATGCAGGCTGAATGACTCGGCTTACACGACTAGCTAATGTAGGTCGGGCAACATCTTGTCGTTGCCCGACATTTAAAGGCTTATGTATGTCAGGCATAAACACCATGCCTTAGCTACTCATTAACCTCATTAACAAATATCGTTGCTGCAATAACCGCTGCCGGTGCGATGATGATATTGATGAACGGTATCGATAAGCCTAATACAGCAATGCCCCCAAAACTTAAAGCACCCCAACGTATGTTTTTAAGCAACTGTTTTTGTTCGAAGAATAAAATGCCGGCGTTTTCTAAGGGATAAGCCATATATTCTAAGCTCATACTCCAGGCGCTGAATATCGCCCATAGCAAAGGTGCGATCAGATTAAGGCCTGGAATGAATGAGAGTATCAATAATGGAATCGCTAAACGGAGTATATAAAGCACGCGTTTAGTTTCGGCCAATATTACCTTAGTGAGCGGCTGTTCACTGACGGCGATAGCGTCAGGATTAATCAGCGTTAAGGTTTTCGCGGCTAATTTGCCATAAAAGGGAGCTGCCAGTAGATTGGCTAAGACCG
The DNA here is from genome assembly GCA_945902915.1 of Crenothrix polyspora. Taxonomy (GTDB): domain Bacteria; phylum Pseudomonadota; class Gammaproteobacteria; order Methylococcales; family Methylomonadaceae; genus Methylobacter_C. The sequence continues at coordinate 5,186 of CAMDNJ010000065.1, forward strand.
TAAAACTAAAAAAACCGACAATAAAGAAGCTGACAAAGAATAATGGCCATAACAGCCAATGCAACCAGTGTAGCCAACTGGGAATAAAGGCATTAATTAAGCTATCGATATAGTAATAGCCCAAAGTTAAGGCCGCACTGTATAAGACGAGATTGATCAAAATCGGAATCAATATAAAGTGACGCAAGGGAGCGCTGCTTAATAAGGCGAGGCCTTTAAATAAATAACTGGCCGCAAGTACGGGATTGTTGCCTTTGTTAGAGAATTTCATTTTTTAAACCTTGTAAGCTTTGTAGGGTAGGGTTCAACACCACGCCGCGCTCGGTGACGATGGCGGTGATGAGTTCAGCGGGTGTGACATCAAAAACCGGATTCCAGGCAGTAATAAATGAGCCTTCATGCTGATAATAGTTAGGTAAGAGCTCATGAGCTGAACGCTGTTCGATAGCTATAGCTTCCCCGTTTTCAATACTCCAATCGATAGTTGAGGTTGGGGCAACCACCATTAGTTTAACACCATGTTGTTTGGCTAATACGGCTAAAGAATAGGTGCCTATTTTATTGGCGACATCACCTCTAGCTGTAATTCTATCAGCTCCGACCACTATCCACTCGATAGCGCCCGACTTCATCAACCATGCTGCGGCTGAATCGGCTATTAAACTGGCAGGAATACCTTCTTGTGCTAATTCCCAAGCGGTCAACCTAGCACCCTGTAGCCAAGGCCGAGTTTCGCCCATATAAATCGTCATAGCTTGTCTTAGACAAATGCTGCGGATCACCCCCAGTGCTGTACCATAACCGCCTGTCGCTAATGCGCCGGCATTGCAATGGGTCATAAGGCCTTTAGCGCCAGTTAATAAATCTGCACCTAGTTCACCCATGGTTAGATTAGCCGCTATATCATCGCTATGAATTTTTTTGGCAAGTGTGATCGTTGCCTCAATAGGGTCATTTAAGGGCTGAGCTAATAGGGTAGTCATTAGCTCTAAAGCCCAAAATAAATTGACGGCAGTCGGCCTAGAACTAGCCAATAAGGCAATATCTTCTGCGACTTTTTGTTGCCATTCCTTAGGGCTGTGCTGGTAATGCTGGAAGACGGCAAGCGCAACCCCATAAGCGGCAGCGATACCAATAGCCGGAGCGCCACGCACTTGCATGGTGGTAATAGCATCGGCCACGCCTTTAGCATTGTTATAATTTTTATAAACCAATTGCTCTGGTAAGAGTCGTTGATCTAGCACTGCTAAATGAGTGCCTGTCCATTGTAAGGCTTGTACTGGTGTTATTGCTGAGGTCATATTAATAAGATTGGCTGTTAACGTTATAATAGTTTGCTGTAGCTTTCTACCCTACATAACTACGCGACTACATTTTGTATTTGGAGTAAAACAGCTTTAGCTGTTTTAGATAGCCGAGCTGAAGCTCAGCACACCCAGTTTTAACGGCTTACGTTTAACTTAATGCGGCTACCCACTTAACACGGGACAAAACGCTTGCGTAGATGTTGCAGTAGGTTGGGCTAACAGCTCTATCGTTAACCCAACATTGATGCCGAGTAGTGTGGGTTACGAAAAGCATGCAACCCAACCGCTATTGTCCCGTCTTAAGATGGTAGCCCTTAATGCTAGACCAAATAGGATTTTATGATAGTCGATACACTGCTACATGCTCGCTGGATTATACCGATAGAACCCGAATCCGTAACTTATGATTACCATAGTTTAGTCATCGATAAAGGTCTTATTATTGATTTATTGCCTACGGAACAGGCTAAACAAAAATACCAAGCGACACACACAGAAGAATTGTTGGATCATGCCTTATTGCCCGGTTTAATCAATTGTCATACCCATGCGGCTATGTCATTGATGCGCGGTATTGCCGATGATTTGCCACTCATGGACTGGTTGCAGCAGCATATCTGGCCCTTGGAAAAACAATGGATGAATGCTGAGTTTGTCAAAGACGGCTCAGATTTAGCCATCGCAGAAATGATCCTAGGTGGCACCACTTGTTTTAATGACATGTATTTCTTTCCCGAAGTGACTGCCCAACAAGCCATACTAGCAGGCATACGCATTAAGGTCGGCTTAGTCGTTATAGACTTTCCAACCGCTTGGGCGCAAACCGGTGCGGAATATATTGAAAAATGTTTGGCCTTGCATGAAAAGCTACGGCTTTCAGAACTGTGTAGCACCGCGTTTGCACCTCATGCGCCTTATTCGGTATCTGATGCCGCTTTTGTGGAAATTAAGAAATGGTCAGAGCAATTAGAACTACCTATCCATATACATCTGCATGAAACCTTGCATGAAGTCGAATCAGCGGTCGCACATAACGGCATAACACCTTTGCAACGCCTGCAAGACATGGGCTTGGTCAATGCCTCTTTAATCGCCGTACACATGACCCAATTAAGCGCTACAGAAATCCAGCAACTGGCTAGTGCAGGTGCGCATATCGTGCATTGTCCTGAGTCTAATTTAAAATTGGCCAGTGGCTTTAGTCCTGTTGCGCAATGTTTGGCAGCGGGTATTAATGTGGCTTTAGGTACCGATGGTGCAGCCAGTAATAATGATTTAGATATGTTTGGTGAAATGCGCACTGCGGCTTTATTAGCTAAAGCCGTTTCAGGTGATGCCACGGCAGTTTCAGCAACGGTCGCCTTACAAATGGCAACCATTAATGGCGCTAAAGCCTTAGGCTTGGATGAGGTTTGTGGCTCATTACGCATCGGTAAAGCGGCTGATGTGATTGCCATTGATTTATCCTATTTAGAAACTCAGCCTTTATATTGTCCGGTGTCACAAATTGTTTATGCAGCAAGTCGGCAACAAGTCAGTGATGTGTGGGTTGCAGGTCAGCGGTTATTAAAACAACGACAATTGATGACTATTGATAAAGCGGCGTTATTAGTGAGAGTCGCTAAATGGCAAGAAAGGCTCGCTAGCTGAGATGACAAACGGGACGGGGTTTGAAACTCCGTCCTTAACGTTTAAAGTTTCGAAAGTTATTGAGGCCTCCAAACGTTTCGGTCGGGGTTGCAAACCCCTACCTGCATTGAATGAGATGATCAGTAAAATTGTCTACATTAATGCTAAAATTGCCGCATTAATTATTTTAAACAATACGAGTACTTTATGACCGCTCCAGAAGCCTTATACGAATCAGCCTTAACGTCTTTAAAACTTCGTGCTCGCGGTAAAGTCCGTGATATTTATGATGTCGATGCAAAGCATATGCTCATTGTAACCACCGACAGGCTATCTGCTTTTGATGTAGTCTTGCCCGATCCTATTCCTGGTAAAGGTCGTGTATTAACGCGTATTTCTAATTTCTGGTTTGATAAATTAAAAGCGATTATGCCTAATCATTTATCGGATATCACTTTGGAACAGGCCGTACCTGATGTGGCCGAGCGCGCTCAGATAGAAGGCCGCGCTATCGTCGTTAAGTTATTAAAACCATTGCCGGTGGAAGCCATCGTGCGCGGTTACTTAATTGGTTCAGGCTGGAAAGATTATCAACAAACTGGCGAGATTTGCGGCATTAAACTACCTACTGGATTACAACAAGCTCAGCAATTGCCTGAGGCGATTTACACGCCTTCAACTAAAGCCGCTGTTGATCAACATGATGAAAATGTAAGCTTTGAACAAACCGTTAGCTTGTTAGGCCAAGATTTAGCGGAGCAAGTGCGTGATGCCAGTTTAAAGTTGTATCAAATAGCCGCTGAATACGCGAAAGAGCGCGGCATCATTATCGCCGATACTAAATTTGAATTTGGTGTCGATGATAACGGTGTGTTATGTCTAATCGACGAAGCCTTAACGCCGGATTCGTCAAGATTTTGGCCCGCTGATCAATATCAAGTAGGCATTAGTCCACCTAGTTTTGATAAACAATATATCCGTGATTATTTAGAAACCCTAGATTGGGATAAAACCGCACCAGGCCCTGTTTTGCCAGCTGAAGTTGCTTTGTTTTGTGCTGAAAAATATCGCGAAGCTGAGCTTAAGTTGACGCAAGGTTAAATCAAGTTACATTTAATAAACTGTGTGCTTGGAGTAAAACAGCTTCAACTGTTTTAAAAGGCTGACAAGCGGGACGGGGTTTGAAACCCCGTCCCTAAGGTTTAAAATTTCGAAAGTTATTGAGGCGTCCAAACGTTTCGGTCGGGGTTGCAAACCCCGACCTGCCTTTTAAAACAGCTTCAGCTGTTTTAAAAGGCTGAGCTGAAGCTCAGCACTCCCTTCACGTACTTAATGTTCTTGCTCAACCTGCCCCGACAGTTATGATGGTAACGCTAAAAATAAAATCCAGAAACCTAAGGAAATGTTATAAAATCACCGGTTTTAAATTTAAAGGCCGACTACGGTATTTAAATAGAGTGGTTTAGTGTTATGCGATGTCCATTTTGTGCAGTTCAAGATACTCGGGTACTTGATTCTAGGTTGATTAACGATGGCGATCAAGTGCGGCGTCGACGTGAGTGTCATGCTTGTAAAGAGCGCTTTAATACCTTTGAAATGGCAGAGCTAACTATGCCTCGCATTGTTAAACGTGATGGCACAAGAGTTTCTTTTGATGAAGCTAAGTTGCGTTCAGGAATGCTTAAAGCCTTAGAAAAAAGACCGGTTAATAGTGATGCCATAGAAGCGGCACTTCATAGCATTAAAAAAGCCTTAATGGTAAAGGGTGATCGTGAAATATCTACTCATGAATTGGGCGAAAATATCATGAAGGAATTGAAGTTACTCGATCATGTCGCTTATGTGCGCTTTGCTTCGGTGTACCGTAGCTTTCAGGATGTCAGTGAGTTTACCGACATGATTGAAGATTTACAAAAAAAATAATGTTAGAACTAGATGCTTTTTATATGACTAAAGCTTTGCAACTGGCTAGGTTGGGGCGTTTTAGTACAGAGCCAAATCCGCGTGTAGGCTGTATTTTGGTTAAGGATGGCGTGATTATCGCTGAAGGTTTTCATGTTAAAGCAGGGCAAGCCCATGCTGAAGTTGTTGCCTTGAATAATACTGATAATGCCCAAGGTGCTACCGCTTATGTAACTTTAGAGCCGTGTAGTCATCAAGGCAAAACGCCGCCCTGTTGTGATGCGCTGATTAACGCCGGTGTCACTCGAGTAGTGGCCGCTATGCAAGACCCGAATCCTTTAGTGTCAGGATGTGGTTTAGAAAAGCTAAAAGCTGCGGGCTTAGACGTAGTTTGTGGTGTCTTGGAAGCAGATGCTAGATTGTTAAATCGTGGCTTTATTAAGCGCATGACAGAACAGCGGCCTTTTGTCCGTAGTAAACTAGCGATGAGTTTAGATGGTCGCACAGCTATGGCATCGGGTGAAAGTAAATGGATAAGCTCTCCAGCGGCCAGAGCCGATGTGCATCAAATACGGGCGGAAAGTTCAGCGATATTAACAGGCATCAATACCGTACTTGCTGATGATCCCGCGTTAACAGCACGAATTAATGAGGCGGTTGAACAGCCTATCCGAGTGGTGCTCGATTCTAAGTTAAAGATGCCGTTGACAGCTCAAATGGCCAAACTAGCTGGGCGCAGTTTGATTTTAACCTGCTCCTCAGATGTAGTTAAACAACAGGCTTTGCAAGCGGTCGGTTTTGAAGTTTATACCTTAGCTGATAAAAATGGACAGCTTGATTTACAGGCTGTGCTGAAATTTTTAGCGAAGCTGCAGATTAATGAAGTGTTGGTTGAGGCGGGTTCCTTATTAAATGGTGCTTTATTGGCTGAAGATTTAGTCGATGAGTGGATTGTTTATATGGCGCCTTGTGTGTTGGGTGATCAAGGACGTGGTTTATTTACTATGCCGACCTTACAGAGTATGGCTGATAAAAAGAGCCTATGTTTTCAAGAGGTCAGGGCGGTGGGACCTGATTTAAAATTAACGCTGACCCGAGCTAAGGATTAAACGTGTTTACAGGCATTATTTTAGCGATAGGCAACATTGCTGCTATCGAGCGTAGAGCAGGCGATTGCCGTATAAAAATAAATACGGGCAAATTATCCCTAGACGATGTGGCTTTGGGTGACAGTATTGCGGTTAATGGTGTGTGTTTAACAGCGGTAGAGTTAGGCGCACATTATTTCTGCGCGGATGTTTCTAATGAAACCTTGAGTAAGACGCTGATAAATACTTTGCTTGTCGGTGCGCCGGTTAATTTAGAACTCGCGTTAACACCGACTACGCGCATGGGCGGACATATTGTTAGTGGTCATGTCGATGGTGTCGGTCAAGTTGTTGAAAAGAAAGCCGATGGCCGTTCCTTTTGTTTTAAAATTAAAGCTCCCGATCAGCTAGCAAAATATATTGCTCAAAAGGGTTCTATTTGTATTAATGGCATTAGTTTAACGGTTAATGAGGTGAGTGGCGCAACGTTCAGTGTTAATATTGTGCCTCATACCTTAGCTGAAACCACCTTGGGAACAGCGACGGCAGGTACTTTTGTAAACCTAGAAGTAGATATGTTAGCGCGTTATATGGAGCGGCTAATGCAAGGTGAGGCGGCAGCTTATGATCAGGGCGGCGTCACTATCGATTTATTACAAAAAAGTGGATTTTTGGGTTAATGAATACAATAGAAGAAATTATAGATGATTTACGCTTAGGCAAAATGGTCATCATTATGGATGATGAAGATCGTGAAAACGAAGGCGACTTATTAATGGCCGCCGCCTTTACTCGCCCAGAAGATATTAACTTTATGGCGCGTTATGGTCGTGGCTTGATTTGTTTAACCTTAACCAGCGAGCGTTGTCAGCAATTACGTCTGCCGTTAATGACTAATGAAAACAAAACCGCACATTCCACTAATTTTACGGTTTCTATTGAAGCGGCTACCGGTGTCACTACGGGTATTTCCGCCGCTGATAGAGCGCGCACCGTGCAATGTGCGGTCGCTGCAGATGCTAAAGCCGATGATTTAGTACAGCCTGGACATATATTTCCGTTAATGGCCAAAGCAGGTGGTGTTCTAAGTCGGGCAGGGCACACTGAAGCAGGCTGTGATTTTGCCAGATTAGCTGGCGTTGATCCTTCGGCGGTGATTGTAGAAATTCTTAATGAAGATGGCAGCATGGCCAGACGTCCTGATCTGGAAATCTTTGCCAAACAGCATAATCTTAAAATGGGCACCATTGCTGATTTGATACATTATAGAATTCAGCATGAGAACACCTTAGAGCGTATAAGTGAGTGTGCTTTTCCTACCGAATTTGGTGACTTTCGTCTTTATGCTTATCAAGATAAAAACGACAATAACGTCCATTTAGCCTTAGTCATGGGCCATGTGTCAGGTGATGCGCCGGTTCTAGTCAGAGTCCATGCTAAGAATTTGCTTGAAGATGTGTTTTCATCGAAACGCAATGAATGCAGCATTACTATTCGTACGGCTATGGAAAAGATTGCAAAAGCCGGTTGTGGCGTTTTAGTGGTGATTAGGCAGAATGAAGACAATAAGTCATTGGTAGAATTAATACATCAATACCAATTAGAAGATAATGGTGTGATCAAAACTGATCAGTCAAAACTTGCCCCAGACTGGCGCACCACCGGTACCGGTGCAAGAATTTTAGCGGATTTAGGTGTGCATAAACTGAAAGTGCTAGGCACACAGAAAAAATATGTCGGTTTGTCTGGATTTGATTTAGAAGTGTCAGAGCACGTTGGTTAATAATAACCAGTGTTTTAATAGTGTGTTAGTCATTAAAAGTAGGAAAGTGAATGTCAGCAATAAAAATGTTTGAAGGAAATTTATTAGTACAGGGCGGTAAATTTTGTATCGTTGCCTCTCGTTTTAACAGTTTTATCGTTGAACAATTAGAAGGTGGCGCTATTGATGCGCTAGTGCGTCATGGTGCAGATAAGGCTAATATTCATTTAGTTAAAGCCCCCGGTGCTTTTGAATTACCCATGGTCGTGCAACGCATCGCTGCGACTAAAAAATATGATGCCATTATCGCCTTAGGCGCTGTCATCCGTGGAGGCACACCTCATTTTGAATATGTGGCCGGTGAATGTGTTAAAGGTTTAGCGACTGTTTCCTTGCAATATAATGTACCGGTTAGTTTTGGTGTGTTAACCGTTGATAGCATAGAGCAAGCCATAGAGCGAGCTGGCACTAAGGCCGGCAATAAAGGTGCGGAAGCGGCGATGTCGGCCATAGAGATGGTGAGTTTATTTGCTAATTTGGAAGCCTAATGAGTCAAACGCGTACCAATGCCCGCAAAGCAGCTGTTCAAGCTTTATATCAATGGCAAATGACCGGGCAAAGTCTGGTTGAAATTGAACGTCAGTTTGTAGAAGAAGAGCGTTTCAAAGATGTGCAAAAAAGCTATTTTACCGAGCTATTTCATGGTGTCCCAAAAAACTTAGGCGACATAGATGAAGCATTAAATGAGTTTGTTGATCGACCTGTAGATATGATTGATCCTGTTGAACGAGCCATTTTAAGAATAGGTGCTTATGAGTTACTGCATCGCTTAGATATGCCTTATCGAGTGATCTTAAATGAAGGGATTAACCTAGCTAAGTATTTTGGTGCCGATGGCAGTCATAAATATGTCAATGGTATTTTGGATAAAATAGCTCAGAAGAATCGCACTGTAGAAATTAAAAATAAGGCACAAGGTTCAAGATGAAAGGCAGATGATGCTTCTAGCTTTTTAAATCATGGCTCCTCCCCCCTTTGAAAAGCATAGGTATCTACACAAGTTTTATTTATCTGGAATGATAACATTGTGGTGATGGCCGGTAGGGGCGTATGCAATACG
>CAMDNJ010000066.1 GCA_945902915.1 Crenothrix polyspora
AAGGGTGGATGCCTCATTGATTCCGCCTATGGCGCGGTCGTTATAGACCAGTTCGTGCAAGACATTGCCTGGTAGCACGCGCTCTGGGCAATAGGCTATATATAAAGAGTGTTGTAGTTCAGGTCGTTGCCTAAAAATCAGCTCTGCCATTCTTTCGGTGGTGCCCACCGGAGAGGTCGATTCAATAATATAGGTGTCACCTGCTTTTAAAAAAGGTATAACCGCTAGTGTTGCCGCTTCAACAAAGGAAATGTCGGGTTCGTGATTACCTTTAAAGGGCGTGGGCACCACAATCAAATACACATCGGCTAGGGTAGGGGTAAGCCCTGCTTTGAAGCAGCCTTTTTCAACCCCGTCTTTAACAATGGCTTGCAAGCCCTGTTCGATGATGTGGATTTCACCTTTATTAATGGTGTCTACGACCTTAGGATTAACGTCAACGCCGTAAACCTGAAGGCCGTGCTGTGCCGCTATAGCCGCTGTGGGTAGGCCTATATAGCCTAGGCCGATGACACAAACTGTTTTTGATGGATTCATTTTATTCCTTTCATAAAGTTAATAATGCGTTCACAGGCCTTGCCGTCACCATAGGGGTTATGCGCTTTAGTCATCAGCTCATAGGCCTCTGGGTTATCTAATAAGTTATTGGTTTCTTGAATAATGCGTTGGGTATCGGTACCTACTAGTTTAACGGTGCCGGCTGTTACCGCTTCGGGGCGCTCGGTGCTATCACGCATCACTAGTACTGGTTTGCCTAAGCTGGGTGCTTCTTCTTGTACGCCACCGCTATCGGTAATAATTAATTTTGCTAAGCTCATTAAATAAATAAACGCTTCATATTGCAGTGGCTCAATGAGGTAAATATTGCTAACTTCCGCCAGTAAGTCATTAACCGGTTTGCGGACATTTGGATTTAAATGTACGGGGTAGACGATGTTAATGTGGGGTCTTTCCAAAGCAATGGTTTTTAAGGCTGTGCAGATATCAATAAAGCCTTGGCCAAAATTTTCACGTCGATGGCCGGTGACTAAGATGAACTCTGCGGTTCCTGGATCAAAGCCTTTTTGCTTGATAGTTGCGCAAACCGTTGCACAAAAAACGCTGTCGGTTTCTAGTTTGTTTTTCATTAACAGCAAGGCGTCAATGACGGTATTTCCGGTCACGATAATTTTATCTGCGGCGATATTTTCTTTGAGTAAATTGTCTTGGCTTTGTAAGGTTGGGGCAAAGTGGTAGCGGGTCAGTTGTGTTGTCAGTTTGCGATTAGCTTCTTCTGGCCAAGGCGCGAAAAGATTACCGGTTCTTAAGCCTGCTTCTATATGAGCAACGCTAATTTTTTCATAAAAAGCGGCCAGACTGACGGTAATGGTTGTTGTGGTATCGCCATGTACAAAAACAAAATCGGGTTGATAGGCCTTAAAAACGGCTTTCATGCCATTTAATATGTTGCTGGTAATGTCGTATAGATCCTGATTGGGCTGCATGACCTTTAGATCAAAATCTGTTTTTATGTCAAATAAGCACAAAACCTGATCAAGCATTTCTCTATGCTGTCCAGTTACGCATACTTTGGTTTCAAACGCTTGTTGTTCGGCTTGAAAGGCTTTAACCAGCGGTGCCATTTTTATAGCCTCTGGGCGTGTGCCGAATACTAGTAGAATTTTTTTCATGTGTTTTAATTAATTATTTAGGTTGGGCTGCGTGCTTTTCGCAACCTAATATTTTCATCAATCAATGTTGGGTTAACGAAAAAACCGTTAGCCCAAGCTACTGCTGAAGGTAATTCGCAAACAATAAAAACGCCCTATAGGATGTGCTGAGGAACGAAGCGCATCGTTCTATTGTGGTGATGCGCTTCACTATCGTTCAGCACATCCTATAAAAGTCATTTTCATCAATCAATGTTGGGTTAACGATGAGGCCGTTAGCCCAAGCTACTGCCTTAGTTTGCTTTTTGGTAATTGTAACGATAGACATATTTGCCATAGCCATAACCTGCACCATAGCGCGACGAGTTTTCTGGTAAATCATTAAAGACGATGCCTTTCATGGTGACGCCAGATTGCGCCAAGCGTTTGGTGCATTGTTCTAATTCACGTAAAGGATGTTGGCCGGCTTTAACCACCATTAAGGTCGCGCTGGCGATGCGGCCTATAATGCCTGCGTCGGTAACTGCCAAGATGGGCGGCGAATCAATAATAATATGGTCATATTGCTTGGTTAAGGTTTTTAATAATTGCTCAAAACGTTCATGTAATAACAGTTCTGACGGATTAGGTGGTATAGAGCCTGTAGAAATAAAATCAATATTGGCAGCCGCTATATGTCTAACAGCTTGCTCTAGGCTGATGCTGTTGGAAATTAAATCAGACAGTCCGTTTTCTCTGTCTAGCCCTAAGCTCTGGTGCGTCAAACCCTTACGCAGGTCAGCGTCTATGAGTAGAATTTTTTTACCGGCATCGGCTAATACCACGGCCAGATTAATAGCCACGAAGGTTTTGCCGATGCCAGGGCTAGGGCCGGTAATCATAATAATATTATTTTGGGCTTCTAAAAAAGCAAAATGTAAAGTGGTGCGTAAACTCCTAAGGCTCTCTATGGCCAAGTCTTCTTTATGGGTTAGCGCTAAAATGAAAGGTAGCTCCGTATCGGGTTGAATGCCTTTAATGAGCTTTGCGCTGAGTTTGGCTTGCTCATGACTATGAGGAATAGTGGCATAGACCGAGATATTAAGATGTTTTTCAATTTGATCAGGATCTTCAATGCCTGTATGTAAGGCTTTACGAATAAATACCCAAGCAATGCCTATCATTAGACCTAATATAAAAGACACCATGACGATCAGTGACTTTTTAGGTTTAATAGGTTTTAAAGATAACACTGCTTCATCAATGATTCGGACATTGCCTATGGTGCCCGATTTAGCGACTCTTAAGGTCTGGGCATTATTGAGCATAGTTGTATAAAGCTCGGTAGACACTTGTACGTCACTCGACAATCTAACGATCACGCGTTGGGTTTCGGGTAAAAGTTCAATTTTTCTGTTGATGGCTTTAAGTTGCTCTTTCAGGCGGGCAATTTGTTTGTCGGTCGCTATAATAACAGGATGTGATTCCGTAAAGCGCCCTCTTAACTCATCTCTTTTTTGTTGCAATACAGTCAACTGGGTATTAATGTCAACGACCCCTGCAAGTACGGCTTGGGTTTCTATATCCAGATTAATAGAGCCTTTATGGCCTCTAAAGTCATTTAAGGCTGTGGTTGCGGCTTCTAACTGATCTTTAATCAACGGCAATTGTTTATCTAAAAATTCTAGCGTGTTTTGTGATTCTTTAGATTTTTGCTCAACATTTTGTTTAACATAAATTTTAGCCACTTCATTAAGGGTCTGTGCGGCAAGCACAGGGTCAGCATTTTCTAGGGTGGCACTTAAAATACCAGTGGCCTTACCTTTTTCAGTGACGATTAGATTATTGTTTAATTCATCAATACTATTACTTAACGATTGTTTATTGATGATAAATTGAGTGCCGGGGCGAGCTTTTAATACCGACACAAATATAGTCAATTTTTCTAAGCTTTCAGCTAGGGATTTGTTAATGGTTTTTCCAACCGCACCCTCAATGAGTTGTTCATCATCAGCCCATAAACTAAAGTGACCTTGCTCTCCTGCAATTAAAATCAAGGTCTGGTCAGCCCAGTCTTTTGGAACTATCAAGTTGTCGATGCGGATAACTTCGCCCCCCCAAGCATAGCTATCCAAACCGATTATAGACGTAGCAACTTCATCGGTTTTGTTGTGTTTTTGAAAACGTCTAGCTATGGCTTTGCCGATAATAGGAAAATATTTAGGTTCGGCAATAATATTCAGATTAAGGTTTTTAATGGCCGTCCCTAATACTAATCGTGATTTTATAATTTCAATCTCTGCTAAGGCAGGGGTTTTGGATTCCATCAATGAGGTTAAAGACCCTAAAGCATCTAATGCGTTGGATTTATCTTCAATTTGTAATAAGGCATCCGCCTTGTAAATAGGCGTATCTAATAGGGCTTTTGCTACGCCTAATGCTAAAAAACACAGCGTTATTAATATAATGACATATTTAGCATCGACCACAGTGGCTACTAATTCGCCCAAATCAATCTCGTCCTCTTCTTGAGAGGTTGGATAGGTTGCTGGTGACTGGCTGTTGGCTAAGTGTGTCATAGTCTGCTTACTAGTGCGATCATCGTGGATTGCTCAGTGGTTTTGGATTTAAGGTACCGTTAAAGACATTCAACAAGGTAACGGTGGGTTGAATTTGTGCAATGATTTGATTCCAACGGATACCTTCTGCTCTATCCACATATAGAATATCGTGAGGCTCTAATGGAAAATGCTCCGCTAACAATAAAGCATCTGGTGACTTTGCATCCAGATGAAAGATTTCTGGCTTATTAAGTCTGCCTCTAAAGACAAAAATACGTGAGGCATCGGCAGTGGTTTGATCAAAACCACCAGCTTCGCTTAAGCCCTCAGTTAAAGTCATGCGGCCCTTGTTCATAATGACACTGCGTGAACGTCCAGCACCGGTGCCGCCTACAGTGTTTTCACCAAAAACAAATATCTTGTTAAATTGATTGTCGGCAACATTGAGCACATCCCCCTGTTTTAGTAATACGTTTTGGGTAATGTCACCGCCTTCATAGAGTGCTAACAAATTAATACTGTAGGTTTTGCCGTCTCGAGCTAGGGTAATGTTTCGTAAGTCTGCCGTTTGGCTGTTGATGCCGCCGGCATTATTAATGGCTTCTAGCACCGTTAAGGGTATGTCTTTTAAGGTTTGAATGCCGGGTTGATTGACTTCCCCAACCACATAAACGCGTTGACTACGGTAGGAGTTTACTCGCACATCTAATTGCACTCTTTCTATATACTGAGAGAGTTTTTCTGTGAGTTCGGTTCTGATATCTTCAACGGTTTTCCCTGCCGCTTTGACTATGCCTACATAAGGATAAAAGAAAGTACCATCTTCACCCACTACATTGCCGCCTGTGCCGCCTATAGTGCCTACAGCCCCGCCACTATTATTGCCTGCAATACTACCGGTGCCAGAGACGGCGCTGGTGCCTCCGATAGTCGCTGCGGCATTACCAAAAGGATTAGTTAATTCTGGATGCTCCCAAACCGTAATAATAAGAATATCGCGCGCACCAACTAGATATTGATTAGCACTTTCTTGTGCCGGCATCCCTTTAACAGGCACCGAGCCTATGCGATATTCAAAATAATTGTTGGCTACATTATCGTTTCCTAAGCTGCGATTATTTAAATCATTTTCCAACTTAACAATTAAATTGGCATCAATCGTCTGGATATTAAGTTTTTTTAAAGTGGCCGCATTATTTTCCTGAACCGGCAGCTTAATACTGGATTGATCAGAAAATGGGTTCATGTGTTGGCCTGGAATTACGGTGCAACTACTTAAGTTGAGTAATATTAATAAGGCTAGTAAGGCTGTTTTTTGCATAGTTTAGTTCAGTAGTGATAAAGGCTTTAATGCTAGTCTTGGTTAATAGGCAACAAGGGTTATTGTTGGTTTTTAAGGTTTATTGTTCGTTGCCACGCAATAACGAGAATATTGTAGTGGTGGCCAGTAGGGGCGTATTGCATACGCCCCTACGGTATGTATTATCGTTCCCACACTCCGCGTCACTGCCCACAGTTAAGCGAAAAAGTAAAAGCTTGGAGTGCAATAGCTTCAGCTATTGCCTTTTAAAGCAGCTAAAGCAGTTTTACTCCAAACATACAGATTCCTTAATTGTGGGCAGCTCGTAGGATGGGTAGAACAACGTGAAACCCATCGCACAATGATGGGTTTCGCTGTCGCTCTACCCATCCTACACTTCTACATAAAAAGTTCAGCGGTTAAAGCTTTTCTAGCCATTGGTTTACACCTTGATCTATTAGGCGCAGTACCGATTCGAATACCACGTGATCTCTTTGGTAAGGATCTGGGATATCAAAGCCGCCCCATTCACCTAATCTAAAAATCTTGCCTTTTGCGCTAGGTTGTTTAGCTTCAATGGCCTGTTTTTGATCCGATTCCATTACTAAAATAATATCGGCTTTGTGTATCATGGTCTCGCTTAGTTGGTCGGCTCTATGCTCAGATATGTCTAGTCCTTTGGTCATCATCAGTTGCTTTGCTTTGGCATCGGCCGGATGTCCAACCAATGCTCCGATACCTGCGGAACTTACTTTATAATGCCCGGGCTTTATAGTGGTCAATGCAGCTTTAAGTAGCGCCTCTGCCATAGGGCTGCGGCAGATATTACCTACACAAACTATGAGTATGTTATTAAACAAAAATGGTCCTTTAGTTGCCGAGTGTCGTTTTACCTTGCTCAATTTTTAGTATTCGAATAACCACTTAATTCCATAAAGCCTAGTCCGGTATGACTGCCGGTGACTTTAATTGCACCTTCCCAATAAATGTTATAGCTAGTCAAACTGGCATCGAATTCACTATCGTTAATGATGCTGTGGGTCGTTAAGTCTAATTTTTTACTGGGAATGACTATTTTCCATGCTATAGGGTAATTAGTGTCGGTTTTAGTGCTGTGCCATTGTTGGCCTTTAGTCAGAGTAAAGTCCTTACTGCTCAGTATGTCGGTAATGCCATCCTTGGTATAACTGCCGGTATAAAATATGGGTTGATTGGCTTTGTCACGTAATTGGTAAATCATCACATCAGACTGGTCATCAAGTTGCAGGCTAAACCAATCCCACGATAATTGTGTCGTGGAAAAATCACCCCATTGATGATCAAACCAAGCAAGGCCTGTAACCGCTTCAGTCTGGCCATTAATTTGTAAGGTTCCAGAAATGGTCATGCGCGTCCGTGAATAATAATAACTACTGCCCGCAGCGCCTAAGGAAATTACCCCGTCTTGGCCATGAAAGACTGGGGGCTGTGTACTCGTTAAGTTAAGCTTAAAGCTAAATTCTGGCGTAGAGGCGATTAATTGATCGATACCGTTACCGCCTGCTACACTCCAATTGTTGGTGGTAAAATCAAAGCGATTGACCGTACCTACAGATAAATTACCCGCCGTACTGCGTTGATCTATGTAATGTTTCCCAGATTGTTGATCTGTTAATGAAACATGATTAACCATATGACTCATGCCACTATTAACAAGAAACAGACTGTCATGAAAGCTGTATTTTTTTCCTGATGCCGTTAATAAATGGCCGTTGTAATACCACCATTCCATTTTAAGTAGATGGGGCGCATCATCTTCTGGTAAAGAAATTAAGCTGTTGCTCGCGGCTTTGGCTTCAAACCCTAACGACGTCTTCTTTTCTTTGAAGAGCTGGTAATAACTGCCTGCCCCCATCATTAGCAATAAACTGATTATCACTAGGCTAAGCTTATTAGCTTTAAAATAGCCGATAGGTTTTTTATATTTAACATGGGCGTGGTTCATATTCATAAATCAATTCGGACTATAAGCGTTTTGAAATCTTGATTGATTAAATTTCTTTATATCTGCATCTGTCGCTTGATATCGTCTATCGCCATTGTTACGTCGCTCGCTAACTCTTCGCTTATTACTCATAGTGATTAATGAAGGCGTAATGATACGCCGTCTATTAAGACTTCTACGCTTATTGCTCGTGTTTTTTTGTAGATAGCGAGCGACTTTAAGCATTTTCCAAGCATGACTAAGATTGTATTGATAGCAGACAAAAACCGTTATAAATAAACTAAACATTAACCATTCCGGTGCATTGAAAACAAGGTCTAGTGTTAAGCCTGCTAAGGCTAAGAGTAATGAAAATAGTAAAATGCTGACTAAGGTAGCTGATCGACTAAATCCCGCAATGGGTAATAGATGGTGTAAGTGTTCTCTATCAGGAGCAAAAGGAGAACGCCCCTGTTTTATGCGCTGTATCATAATGGCAAAGGTATCTAACAGAGGACTTGCTATCAACCATAAGGCCGTTACTGGAGCTATGATTTTATGAGCCCCTTGCGATGCTGAAATTACAAGGATACAAATAGTAAAGCCAAGGAGCATGCTGCCGGCGTCACCAAGAAAAATCATGGCTTTTTTTCGTCCTAGCATCGGTAGGTTAAATAATAAAAAAGCAGTGGTGGCGGCCGCAAGCACCATACACAGCAATAAAAAGTTGGTGTAATGAGTCGTAACAAACAATAGTGACAAAACAAAATAAATAATCAGTGAAGTGCCGCCCGCTAAGCCATCAATACCATCTATCATATTAAAGGCGTTGATGCCGCCTAAAATAGCAAACACAGTAAAGGGCGTAGAAAAGTGACCTAGTTGTATTTCACCTAGGCCGAATAAATCGCCTAAACTAGTAATTTCAATGCCGCCCCATTTTATCATGATTACTATGGCCACTATTTCAGCAAAAAAACGTAATTTGAGATTGAGATTTTTGAAGTCATCAATTAAGCCTGTGGCGAGAATAAGGCTGGTTGCTGTCAAAAAACCCATATTGATAGCAATCAATTTACTTTCTGTTAACATAAAAAAAACCATGCACAGATAGATGGCTAAGCCACCAATTAAAGGAATATCTCCGCTATGTTTTTTTCGGGTGCTGGGTTTATCAGTAAGACCTATTTTTAGGGCAATCGGTCTTAACAATAACAACCAGGCTACTGTTATTAAAAAAGCACTACTGATTAGTATGACTAATGTTAAATGCTCGAAATCGGTCATCGATGAAATCTCGTTACTATAAAAAAGCAGCGCTTTGCGTAAGAAAATGAGCTCAAAAACTGAGTTGGTTTATTGTTCCGCAGCTTCTACGTCACTGCCCACTGTTAAGTATTCAATATGTTTGGAGTAAAACAGCTTTAGCTGTTTTATAAAGTCCCGTAGGCCGGATAAGCAACGCGCATCCGGCACAATCGGTGGATGCGCGTTGCTTGTCCACCCTTCATAACTTCGTCCTATGTTAAATAAGCATTAACAGCGTATTATTGGGTATTAAGACCCCAATACCACACGCTCTACGGGACTCCATTCACCATGAGCGATGCTTTTGTCCCACCAGCGCATTCGATATTCACGGGTTTCATGAGTGTTGCCTGCGGCTAAAGCACGTTCATCGTAATAGGGTTTTACGGTATCGATAGCAAGAAACACCCAGTCGCCATTATTAATGCGACTTTCAATGTAAACGCCATCATGACCATACTTGTTAAAATCAATGCGTACCCGATTACCATTAATACCTTGTTCTACGGTGGCGGTAGGCACAGGGATAAGATGTTCTATGTTAGAGGCAACGGCAATAATGCCTAAATCATGACCTATAGTTTCTGAGTAATTAAGGTTTGTTTTAATGCGTGCCACTTGATTGAGTAAGCGTTTTTTAATGCCGGGTGTGACTATTTTGGGTGTGTTCGTAAAAACGGAAGGTAGTGGGTAAGGCTCGATATCGGCAGAATCACCTTCTATGATATGACGCTTAAAGGATGTGGATTTTTTAGCATCGCTTTGCGTGGCTGGATGCCAGGTCTGCATTAACCAAGTATGACAATTAATATCTTCTAAGGTACTGGTTATTTCTTCTGGGCTGATGTCACAGAGAGGCCCCATTATCGGTAATCTTAATGCATAATGGCTGAGCCAAATAACTTGATCTGCTTCGGTAACGGGAAAAAAACTATTGTTATACATAAGTGTTAAAGCTCCTAGTAGATAGTTTATAGAATTGATAAAGTTTGATCGACTAATGTTGGTGGTTAGCTTACAGCGTTAATTTATAGGCTGTCAACAAGTTTTTTTAAAGTGAAAATCATGATATTGTTTTGTTAATTACCTTTATCTATAGGTATTTTGACTAAAATAACCTAAGCGCTTGGGTTTGTTGTAGTGCTGCTGAACACTATCTAAGAACTGCGGCCATTGTCAGTAGCAGTGCTGTCTTTGTCAACAGTAGTAATACGGATTGACATAAGCTCTAATAAGTATTCATAGTCTCATATGTTCTATTACTTAGCCTATGCGGCCTATTAATAATATTGCCTTAGCTTATCCAAGGTTTATGCTGGTTGTTAACAGAGCCATGTAGATTGATCTCGAACCTATGTGGAGTATTTTCGTTCTTGCTCTAACTCCCCGCGATGCTATGCCGAACTGTATCGGTGTAGCGTTAACGTGCTTACCTTTTATACTGAATATTATTGGAGTTGCACCCAAGTTGCTTGGAGTTACTCTAAGTGCTTATGATTCTATTATTTTCGCTTCCTAGTAGGGTGTAAAATTTCCTGACACTTTTATTTGAATTCGAGTGATGATTATCAAGTTATTGCTAATTTCCTCAGATGTTGTTGTAAAATTTTCTGACACTTAGTTAATGAGTATTCAAAATTTCTTCACAAATTCACCTCGCCCTCTTTGGAAAAGAGGGCGAGGTGAATAATTACAAATAATGTGCTGAGTAGGACTGAAAAATAAAAAAAAACAGTAAAGGCTATTGCGAAGTTATTTTTTTATGACGTTGCATAAAACCTAAGCCCATAAAGCCAAAGCCGAGTAACAGTAAAGTAGTTGGCTCAGGAATTGTTTGGGCATTGTATCGACCATTGTAGCTCTGGGTACCATCTCCAGTTTGGTAACCGGTATCTGTGGCTGAGAAGCTATACAGATATTGACTACTGCCACCATTAAGAGATACTTTAACAACCTCACTGGCTTGAGCACCTGCTGGAGCCTGCACGCCTAGTAAACCGCTTAGGAAATTGGCAGGATAGAGTATGCCATCTAGTCCCACTTTAATCTGACCATTAACTAGATCAATTTTAGCAATGTTGGGATCGCTGACTCGTGGCCAAGCAATATTAAGGAATGTAGTGATAGCGGTACCCATTTGCGTAGAATTTAATGGGGCTATGCTTACAGAATTAGCTGCTGCTGAAATATAACTTTTAATTAAAGCATTATCGTTGTCTATCCAATCTAGTAATAAAGGGTTGCTAAAGGTTGCTGTAGACCCACCGGCAAAATTAACGGTCATTGACGTTTGATTATTAGGTAATAAGTATGAACCTAATTGTACGTTACCGACCCTACTGTTATTAATGAATATGTTTTCTATATCATTAATCGTCGGTGATGTTACGGGTTGTAATATTCCTGTTGTTTGTCCTTGAGGCAGTTGGTAAACGCTGTAGTTGCCGGGGCCAGAAATACTTATGTTGTTTATTGGAGTAGCCTGTGCACCTAAAGGCGTTAACAAGGCTATAAAGGTAGCTATTGATATGATTGATTTAAAGAGCATGGTGTCACCTCGCTATATGAAATAAAATGGAACTGTTGCTATGGAAAAAGTTAATAGCAGAAAACGCATTATTTAGATTGGGTATTCAGTGTTAACTCATATTATGTAAAGCAATTATCATGCCCTTTATGATATTTAAATGGCGCGACAGATCTATTCATTATAAAACATGTGGTTATATAGGTTACTTTTAACAGTTTGGATCACTGGGCATGTCGTAGACATAATAAAAAAAACAAAACTGTAAAAAATCCTGACACTCTCAAGCAGAGGATCTTAAATGTCGCTATTATTTTTTAGCAATTTAAGAATTTTCAGATATTGAAACAGTAATTCTAAAATAAAAATTATGTCAGCGAGTTAGTCAGGCAGAATATTGAAAAGTTCAATGGCGATTATTTGCGTTACATGCTTTTGGATGATGCAGGGCTAGGCGTCAAAGGCGGCAAGTTTGTTTGCGCCATTTTTAATGACTCGCTAATCTATAAAGCCATAGAAAAACTGTTAGATAAATAATCTAACATTAAATTAGCATGTTTTTTTTGCGCTACTTATATTTTTAGTGCTAACATGGCTCGCGGTTAAAGTTTGAGCCTGCTTCATGAGTGAAGTTGGGATTTATAAAGCCAGCTAAGGTTGGTAATTTTTTTCAGTTTAAAGAGTGTAATATGTCAGATCAAGTTGTAGGTACCGTTAAGTGGTTCAATGATGAAAAAGGTTTCGGTTTTATTGAGCAAGAAGGTGGAAAAGATGTTTTTGTACACCACAGTGCTATTAACGGCGCCGGTCGCAAAACCTTGCGCGAAGGCCAAAAAGTTACTATGGAAGTGACTGTAGGTCAAAAAGGACCGCAAGCTGAGAATGTAACCCCAGCGTAATAAATTTATAAACCGAATTCCAATGCTGATTAGTGTTGGGATTCGGCTTTATTTAAAGTTGTTAGTCAGATTTAATTGGCTTATGAAATTCTTGCATCGCTAATTTTCTTAAGCAGTACAGCTAAGTTTTTACTATGGCTTTAAGAATAATGAACTTGGCATTGGCTGTAATAACTTGATGATTGCCAAATAAGCGCTCAAGTTGGCTATGATAATTCAAATGACGATTGCCAATCACCCACAACTCTCCGCCTTTTCTTAATACTCTTCTGGACTGTACAAATAAGCTGACGGCAATTTGATCGCCAACGGTGTGCTGTTGATGAAACGGAGGATTACAAAGTATAAGATCCGCTGTGCTCGCTTCAAAATCACAAAGACCATCACCCACGGTGTAAAAGGCAGTGCGTGTAAGCCCAAGGGCACGAGAAAAATTATCTTTAGCCGAGGCCACGGCCATAAATGATTCATCAACAAAATGTAGGTTAGCCAATGGATTACGTTCGGCAGCCATTAAACCCAAAAGACCATTGCCACAACCTAAATCAATAATATCCCTGAAAGCCGCCTTGATGGGCAGGTGTTCGAGAAAAAAACGTGTGCCTATATCTAATTTTTCGCGTGAAAACACATTGGCATGATTGCTAATTAAATAATCCGAATTTTCTAGCGTGTAGCAAACCGGATAAGGATTATTGGCCAGCGTTGTGTCTTCACCAAGTGTAGCAATAATAAGTCGTGCTTTTTTTCTGGCTAGTGAGGTGGTCGTCGGGCCAATTAAGCGCTCTAGCATGGTCCAGAGTGCACTCGGCAGTGCTTTAATCATGCCTGCTAAGATCACTTGGCTATTAGGAGCTAAGTGAGGACGTATGCGAATTAACTGATCTTCTAGTAAGGCTAAGGTCTTAGGGGCTTTAATGAGAACGATATCAAATAAGCCTTGCAAGGGTTCTAAGCTATTGATTAATTGAACCTGTTGCAAGCTAAGTCCATTTTCGATCAAATTAAGTCGTGTTGCCTGTTGAGATAAATAAGAGTCTGAAAAAGCCTGCGGCTGCAAGGCACTTAAGGCCACGGCTAAAGCACCGAAGCTATCATTGACAATTAAAATACGAGGCTCTGTAAGAGCTGGTAAATTTTCTGCAACAGTATCGAGTAAGTATTCATCAGCCGCATCCCAGGCGCGTAATAGTTCTAGTGGGCGCTTGGGTAGGCGTTGCAAGGTAAAGTCTCCTTGTTTAACTTTCAGCAGTTGTTCAGATGGCTGGCTCATAGCTTAATGTCTTAGGCGCGTGCCATAAATTTCCCGGTTTCAGTATTAACCTTAATGACTTCATCGGTTTCTAAGTATTCTGGTACTTGTACTTCTACACCAGTACTTAATCGGGCTGTTTTAGTGCGACCTGAGGCGGTTGCGCCTTTAATGAAGGGAGCTGTTTCTACGATGGCTAGAATAACCGAGCTAGGTAATTCTATACCGAAGACTTCGTCGTCGATTAATAAAGCGACGATGCCTTCTAAACCTTCGGTTAAATAGTCAATTTGATCTTCTAAATCTTCACGATTTAAGCTGTATTGTGTGTAATCGTCCATATTCA
>CAMDNJ010000067.1 GCA_945902915.1 Crenothrix polyspora
TGATGTAAGTTTTTAGCGCCATAACCGACTTCTTCTTTGAGTTCTCGGTTGGCGGCTTCAAGAAAGGATTCGCCCTCATCCGTTTTACCTTTGGGTAGGCCGACTTCATAGCGGTGAACGCCTGCAGAATATTCTCTTATTAACAATACCGTTTCAGCATCTAGCATAGGTACGATCAAGACAGCGCCACCAGGCTTGCCTCGTGCTAAGCGCTCATAATTGCGTAACTCACCATTACTGAATTGTAAATCTAGTGATTCAATGCGAAATAAGCGGCTTTGAGCGATGGTGGTTCTTTTAAGGATAGTCGGTCTGTTAGGCATTGTGGTATTTTATGATTTTTTTTATGACTAAATATAACCCATCATGATTAATTGGCAAGATATTGATACGGTTTTACTGGATATGGATGGAACCTTACTGGATTTGAACTTTGATAATCATTTCTGGAATGAGTTTGTGCCCTTAAAGTTTGCCCAACTACACGATATGGATCTAAGCTTAGCTAAGTTGCAATTAGAGCCTCAGTTCAAAAGTATGGAAGGACAGTTGGAGTGGTATTGCTTAGATTACTGGAGTGAGGCTTTGCAGTTGGATATTGTTGGTTTAAAGCGGGAACTTTCTGAGTTAATTGCCGTATTGCCTCATGTCACTGACTTTTTAGAAAAGCTGCAGCAATCCTCTAAGCAAGTGTTGTTGGTAACTAATGCGCATCGTGATAGCTTGGGTCTGAAAATGGAAAAGACTTGTCTACAGCCTTTTTTTGATGACATTGTCAGCTCTCATGACTTGGGCTTCCCTAAAGAACACGCGGGTTTTTGGCCATTATTGCAACAATGTCAGACTTTTGATAAAGAGCGTACCCTGATGGTTGATGACAATATAGCAGTGTTAAATTCAGCCCAGTTATTTGGTATCGGGCATTTAATCTCTGTGAGCAAACCAGATAGCCAGCAGCCCAAAAAACAGATCACTGAATTTCGTTCTATTGAGGATTTTCGGGAGTTGATGGTCGGCTGGTAAATTTCTTATGCTTGTCTGAGCTAGGACGCCTACCTTGATGATCGGCTTTAGGTTTGGCTGGCCTTCTTTCGGGTATGATAATGTCGGCTAATAGATTGGCGGTGATGGCGTTAACAGGAATTTTCTGGCCTATATAGGTTTCAATATCCGGCATGGAATAAGCGTAATGTTCGCAGATGAAACTAATGGCGATACCGCTGGCGCCAAAGCGAGCTGTTCTGCCAATTCGGTGCACATAATCTTCCACATCTTGCGGTAAATCATAATTAATAACATGAGAGACGTCGGCTATATGCAGGCCTCTAGCGGCCACGTCGGTAGCAATGAGTAAGGTGATTTTATTGTCCTGAAAATCAGCTAATAGCCGCTGGCGTTTGTCTTGCGGTACATCACCACTGAGAGCCGCAGTTTTATAGCCATTGGCATTGAGCGTGTCGTCTAGTAATTCTGCGCAACGTTTGGTGTTGACAAAGATAATGCTGCGTTGCGGTTGATGATGGTTTAACAAGCCGATTAATAGCGGTATTTTTTGTTCATTGGCGGGGCAATAGGCGCTTTGTTGTATCGCTTTAGAGGTTACTTCCTCGGTTTCTATGCGTATGAGTATAGGATTGTTCATGTGCTCATAGGCCAGTTCAGTGACTTTATAAGATAAGGTCGCTGAAAACAGCATGTTTAGGCGTTGTTCTGGTGCGGGCATGCGTCGTAACAAATAACGTATATCCTTGATAAAGCCTAAATCAAACATGCGATCAGCTTCATCCATAACCGTGACTTGGATGTGATCTAGTGTGAAAGCATTTTGTTTATAAAAATCAATAATCCGCCCTGGAGTGCCGATGATGATATCAATATCGGTTTTTAAAGTATCCAATTGTTTTTGGTAATCAGTGCCGCCATAAATCAGCGCAAACTTTAAATTAAGATGTTTGCTGAGTAATAAGGCGTCTTTATGAATCTGGATCGCTAGTTCACGGGTCGGGGCAAGAATCAGTGCCCTAGGATTTTTAATAGCTTCACTTTCATCATTCAATAGGTGCTGAAAAGTAGCCAGCAAAAAGGTAGCGGTTTTACCCGTGCCCGTTTGCGCCTGTCCGGCAATATCTTTACTGCGCAATAATAAAGGCAGTGCTTGATCTTGAATCGGCGTGCAATGATTAAACTTGGCATCGTTTAAGCCTAACAATATGGAGTCAGACAATTCAAGATTGCAAAAGCGTGTTTCAGTTAAATGAGTAGTATTCATGCGCTATAGCATAACGTAAAAATCAATTTGCTTGAAATTGATTGACTCGATACGCGATCCCTCCTATAGTTTTGTTTTTTATTTTGGAGAAATAGTGTGAGCGATTCAGTTCTACATGTAAGTGATAGTGAATTTAACGAAACCGTTATTAAAGCTAGTGGGCCTGTATTGGTTGACTATTGGGCAGAGTGGTGTGGTCCTTGTAAAATGATTGCTCCAGTACTAGATGCCATTGCCGCAGAATATGCCGGTAAATTAACGGTCGTTAAAATAAACATAGATGACAATCCACAGACGCCACAACACTATGGTGTGCGCGGCATCCCAACCTTGATGCTGTTTAAAGATGGTGAAGTGGAAGCGACTAAAGTGGGCGCGTTGACCAAAGTAGAGCTTGCCAAATTTCTTGATAGTAATATTTAAAAATAGTTCTCTGTATTCAGGCCGCCCATAAAAGTTGGACGGCTCTGAATACTTGATATATACTTCTTCCGTGCGATAGTCTCGCGCACTCAATCATATCGTCTGATACTTACCCTCCGAATTCTAAATTCTATCCTAGTTGTTGTGGTGTACAGCCGAACTACTTTTCTCCGAGTTGTCTTTTTATGAATCTTACCGAGTTAAAACTAAAACAAATTAGTGAAGTTATTGAAATTGCCGAGTCCCTAGGGCTTGAAAATGTCGCTAGATCACGCAAGCAAGATTTGATCTTTGCTATTCTAAAGAAGCAGGCAAAGGCCGGCGACGATATTTCTGGCGATGGTGTTCTTGAGATTTTGCAAGATGGTTTTGGCTTTTTACGAACCCCGGGTTGCTCTTATTTAGCCGGCCCCGATGATATTTATGTGTCACCCAGTCAAATTAGACGCTTTTCTTTAAAAACCGGCGATACGATTACCGGTAAGATTAGACCACCTAAAGATAATGAGCGTTACTTCGCGATGCTCAAAGTTGATCAGATTAATTTTGAAGCCCCAGAGAATACTAAAAATAAAATCACCTTTTCTAATCTGACACCCCTTTTTGCTAAACAACGCTTCACTCTTGAGCAAGGCAATGGCAGTAGCGAGGATTTAACAGGAAGAATTATCGATTTAATAGCGCCGATTGGTAAAGGCCAGCGTGGTTTGATTGTATCGCCACCGAAAGCCGGTAAAACCATGATACTGCAAAGTTTGGCGCAAGCTATTGCAGAGCAAAACCCAGAGTGTTATTTAATTGTACTATTAATTGATGAGCGTCCAGAAGAAGTAACCGAAATGGAGCGTTGTGTTAGAGGTGAAGTGATTTCCAGTACCTTTGATGAACCTGCTACTCGCCACGTACAAGTTGCTGAAATGGTTATCGAAAAAGCGCGGCGCTTGGTTGAGCATAAACACGACGTGGTTATTTTGTTAGACTCGATTACTCGTCTTGCCAGAGCTTATAATACGGTGGTGCCTTCGTCAGGTAAAATATTAACCGGTGGTGTTGATGCTAATGCCTTAGAAAAACCTAAGCGTTTCTTTGGTGCGGCACGTAATATCGAAGAAGGCGGCAGTTTGACCATTATCGCTACGGCGCTGGTCGATACTGGATCAAGAATGGATGAGGTTATCTATGAAGAATTCAAAGGTACCGGCAACATGGAGTTGCATCTGGATCGCAAGATTGCTGAAAAAAGAATTTACCCTGCCATCAATATTAATCGCTCTGGTACGCGTAGAGAAGAGTATTTGGTTGATCCTGATACCTTGCAAAAAACTTGGATCTTACGCAAGATTTTGCAACCCATGGACGAAACAGCCGCTTCAGAATTTTTGATCGGTAAGTTGAAAGACTTCAAAACCAATGCTGAGTTTTTTAACTCCATGAAGCGCTAGTTTAATCGAACATAGCGACCGCTTGCTTTTTTACAGATAATGCCTATAGAGACTTGGCCATGACTGATCCTACTTTATTAATACATGCAGTTATTTTAGGTATTGTTGAAGGATTGACTGAATTTCTTCCGGTTTCATCCACCGGTCATTTAATTCTAGTCGGTCAATTGCTAGGCTTTAATGACGACAAAGGTAAAGTCTTTGAAATTGCCATTCAGTTTGCAGCGATACTGGCCGTGGTTTGGGAGTATCGTGTTCGATTATTTCATACCCTGATCAGTGTAAGGACAGAAGCTAAATCCATGCGTTTGGCGCTCAATCTAGTCGTTGCTTTCTTACCAGCGGCAATATTAGGCTTTCTGTTTTTAAAGCAAATAAAAGCCTATTTGTTTAATCCTATAGTGGTTGCATCAGCGTTTATCATCGGTGGTTTTCTGATCTTGTGGGCCGAGCGTCGTGAGCATGTGGTTCATGCTGAATCTATAGATGACCTGACGTATCGCGATGCTTTAAAAATTGGCTTTGCACAAGCTTTGGCCATGATACCGGGTACTTCCCGTTCGGGCGCGACCATTATCGGTGGCTTATTCTTTGGCTTATCTCGCCAAGCGGCAACTGAGTTCTCTTTTTTCCTCGCTATCCCCACTATGTTTGCTGCAACGCTATACGATGTCTATAAGCATAGAGATTTGTTCAGCATGGATGATATGGCTTTGTTTGTGGTCGGTGGCATAGTCTCGTTTATCAGTGCTTTCTTTGCTGTACGTGGCTTAATCCGTTTTATCAGTCGACATGATTTTACGGTGTTTGCTTGGTATCGGATTATATTCGGTGTCATGGTGTTAGTTTCTGCACAATTGGGCTGGGTCAATTGGGGCTTAAATTAAGTTAGGCCAGCAACTTAAGGCGGGAAATATAGCTTATCGTTCACTATTAGATAAGGCTCTCTAAGGCGCAGACAAAGGGCGAAAGGCGAAAGGCTAAGCCTACTCGCCATAAGTTGCTAGCCTCTTAGACTTTGCCTTTAGTCTTTCGCCTTTCGCCTGCATTTGTTCTACCCCATAAAAGCTCTATCCAACTCCCTTTTTTTATCCTTCTTTACCGTGATACCATAAAATTTTATCGTCCATTCACATGCCGTTAACTTAAATGCGGTTACAATATTCATTTTTGAATAATGTAGGCTTGCTTTTGACTGAAAAAACGATTCGAATTGCAACTCGGCAAAGCCCTTTGGCATTATGGCAGGCCGAGCATGTTGCAGCCTTATTGGAGCAGACCTTTCCAGGTGTCAAGACTGAACTAATCAAGATGGTGACGCGCGGTGATAAAATTCTAGATGCCCCTTTAGCTAAAATTGGCGGCAAGGGACTGTTTGTTAAAGAGCTGGAACAAGGTATGCTGGAAGGTGCGGCAGATATAGCCGTGCATTCAATGAAAGATGTACCAGTTGAATTTCCCGTGGGCTTGCATTTGGCGGCTATATTAACGAGGGAAGATCCTACTGATGCTTTAGTATCCAATCATTATTCGACCTTAGCGGAATTACCTGCCAATGCCAAAATAGGCACGTCTAGTCTGCGTAGACAATGCCAGCTTAAAGAACGCTTTCCTGAGGCGCAAGTTTTGCCTTTAAGAGGTAATGTCAATACTCGTTTAGCCAAGCTCGATGCGGGTGATTATGATGCCATTATTCTGGCATCGGCTGGTTTGATAAGATTGGGTATGAAAGATCGTATCGCACAGTCCTTAGACCCCAGTGATAGTTTGCCTGCTATAGGCCAAGGCGCAATAGGCATAGAATGTCGCGTTGATGATGTAAAAATGAATAACATGCTACAGCGTTTGCATGATGCTGATACTGGCATCTGTGTCAGCGCTGAGCGTGCCATGAATGCGCGTTTGCAGGGTGGCTGCCAAGTGCCGATAGGCGGTTTTGCTCAATGTATTAATGGACAATTATTTATGCGTGGCTTGGTGGGTGATCCTGATGGTAGTGTGCTTTATCGAGCTGAACGTTGGTCTGAAGTTGATCAAGCAGAGAGCATGGGGCGCGAGATAGCCGAGGATTTATTAGCCCAAGGTGCAGATAAAATTCTGCAAGCGTTATTACTTGAGTAAGCTGTTAAATGATGTTCGCGTTTTAGTCACGCGTCCAGCACACCAAGCTGAAAATTTATGTAGATTGCTTGAAGAGCAGGGCGGAATCCCTGTTCGATTTCCAACGCTAGCCATTGCTGCCTTGGAAAACAAGCTGGCCATAAAGGCTGGGTTAGCGAAATGGACGAGCTATCAATGGCTGATATTTATCAGTGTCAATGCAGTAACTATGCACAGTTACTATTCAGTTGATGATAAAATAAAAAAACTTAAGTCGGTGCGCATTGCGGCAATAGGGGAAGCTACCGCAGAGGCTTTATTATTGGCCGGATTACCGGTCGATTTAGTGCCCGAACAGGGCTATAACAGTGAGGCTGTTTTAGCCATGCCGGCACTGCAACAGATGCAGGGACAGCGCTGTTTGATCGTTCGCGGTGTCGGTGGCCGCGAAGAGTTGGCGACCACCTTGCGCAGTCGAGGCGCTGTGGTTGATTATCTGGAGGTTTATCAAAGGATAATGCCCAGTAGTGATAGTTCAGCCGTGAATTTACTGGTGGCTCAAAACAAATTAGATGTTATAACGGTAAGCAGTGTAACCGCGTTGCAAAACTTATTAATTATGCTGGATGAACAATATCATCAGCGATTATTTTTGATACCTCTAGTAGTAATTAGCGATAGAATCCGGCACATAGCTGCCGACATAGGCTTTAAACGAATTGCAGTGACGAATAGACCTTCAGATATAGCAGTTCTTGAGACAGTAAAAACGTGTGTAACAGGGGGATTAGCGTGGCCGAATTGAGTGAACAAAAACAACAAGAGCTGGGCGATAGTAAATCAGCCCGCCAATCGTCAAAAGGTTTATGGTTTGGCGTTATTATACTGCTCATTATTATCGGACTAGCCGGTGCCGGATTTTATTTCTTCTCGCAATTACGCGATAAACAACAAGATTTAGGGGGCGAAGTTAAGGGCGAAATGTCCAAACAGATTGCCGACTATCAGTCTCAACTTGTTGCCATACAGTCTCAGTTAGCCACCTTAGAATCTAATGTGGCCGGCAAAGATAGCCATTTTACCCAAACACTGGCTGACTTTTCTCAGCTACATAATGAAAAGCTAGAAGGCACTCGCAAAGACTTAAATGAAGCGATTATTCGTCTACAGCGTCAACTAGGAAAGACACGAGGTGATTGGCTGATTGCCGATGCTGAATATTTACTCAGTGTGGCCAATGAACGTTTACATCTAGTCGGTGATGTTAATACCTCACGTGAAGCCTTAGAAGCCGCTGATCAACGTCTTAGAGAAAGTGGCGATGCAGCAACTTTTAAAGTACGTGAAGAAATTGCCAAAGAATTATCTCTGCTTAAAAGCATTACCGTGCCTGATGTCGTCGGTATTTATGCGGCTATACAAACCTTGCAAGATCGGGTTGATAAATTAGCCTTGATTTTACCTTATACCGGTAAAACTTTGGCACAACATACCGATACTAAGCAGGCTAGCGAGGCGAATTCCGAAAGCCAAGGTCTACTCGATTCAGCGATTAGTCAGTTACATGGCGCTGTGGTTATTAGACATACCGAGCATGAAGTTAAAGAAATATTAACGCCCGAAGAAGCACTATTTATTCGTGAACAATTAAGAGTTAAGTTGGAAATGGTCAAGATTTCCTTGGTTCAGCGTAATGAAACGCTATTTCAAGCCAGTTTGGCGGATGTTAAGAAGTGGGCCGAGCAGAATTTTACTAAGAACGCTGATGACAATAGCTTTCTTAATGATTTGGAACGCTTAAATATCACCAAGATCAGTAGCCAACTGCCTGATATCAGTTTATCTTTAAAAATGCTTAAAGATATAGCGACCTTAAGAATTGAAACCGATAAAGCCATACAGCCATTAGACGCTATGGCTGCGGATAAAAAGACTACGATGGTTGAGCCCAATAAGCCTATAGAAGCCTTGGTTCCTACAGAAATCGTTGTGCCATCGAAATAAGAGAGAGTTGATGAAAAAGTTATTTAATTTTCTAGGTTCTCTGTTTGCAACCATTGCCGTCGCACTCTTGGTTAATTACTGGTTACAAAGCTTTGGTAATCCAGGTTATGTGATGATTGGTATTGGTCATTGGTCGCTAGAGACCTCCTTAGTGGTTTTTTCCATCAGTCTGTTGATGGGCTTTTTCGTGCTTTATCAATTATTCAGATGTTTAGGTTGGCTGACTAGATTGCCAGGGCAGTTAAAGAGCCGAGGTAAGAGCATACGCTTTAATCGCTCTCAAGAAGCCTTGATCGCAGGCTTGGTTGATTCAGTCGAAGGTAACTGGGAAAGAGCTGAAAATATCCTGATTAAACATGCCTCGCATAGTGGCGCACCGTTAATTCATTATTTGACGGCAGCAAGAGCGGCTCAATCGCGGGGTGCCTTCGATAAAAGAGATGAGTATTTAAAGAAAGCCACCGACCATTCCCCAGATTCCGACGTGATTATTGGGCTCACGCAAGCTGAGCTTAATTTATCGGGTAATCAATTCGAGCAAGCCTTAGAAACTTTAACGCGGTTGCACAGCATTGATCCTACCCATGCCAATGTTTTAAAACTCTTACATCAAACTTATCAGCATATGGGTGATTGGCATGGCATTAGAAAACTGATTCCATCCTTACATAGCCAGCAAATTTTAATGGAAGCTGAAGTGAAGTTGTTGGAGACAGAAACTTACAGTCAATTGCTCAAGCAAGCGGCGGTAAGCGCTAATATTGATGACCTTAAAACCTTATGGTCAGAAAGACCGACCTTTATAAAAACCATGCCTAATATTGCGGCCATTTATTTTGCCGCTATGATTTATGTCGGTGCCGATCATGACATCGAAGACGAATTGATAGAGACTTTATCCGGTCGTTGGGATGAAACGCTATTAGATTTATTCGGTAGCCTGCAATCTACTAATGTTGCAAGACAGTTAGAAACGGCTGAAAAATGGTCTTATGTGTATCAGGACAATGCCGTACTGTTAGCCGTTATGGGTAAGTTAGCCATACAATGCGAGGATATCTTTAAAGCCGAAAGTTATTTGGCCAAAAGTATTGCCGTAGAACCTACCGTGCAAGCCTATCAATTACTCGGCGATCTATTATTTGCGCAAGATGACAAGGACGGTGCCGGTCGCTGTTATAAAAATGGCTTAGAGTTGGCTTCTAGCGAGATCGTTAACCGTATAAATAGGTTGCCCTCTTAAAGGCTCGTTGTTGTATTTAAAGGCAAGCTCGTTAAAGTAAAATTGAGCGATGTAAGTGGTGTAGGTTGGGTTACATGCTTTTCGCACCCCACACTACTCGGCATCCATGTTGGGTTAACGATAGAGCTGTTAGCCCAAGCTACTGTAATATCTACGCAAGCGCTTTGTCCCGTGTTAAGTTGGAACCTGATTTTGGAGTGCTGAGCTTAAACTCAGCATTGTAAAACAGCTAAAGCAGTTTTCTCCAAGCAAGCAGGAAGGCTCTGCCTGTAAAGTCGGGCAACTGTAGTGCATTTCCTCAACCTTTTGTTCTGCATTGATGCTTCTATTAACGTATAGCTATCTGATTCCTATGAAATCAACTGATCATTCTAAAGCTCGCGCTAGCATTAGCGCCTTATTGGTGTTTTGCTTATTTTCGTTATTACTAGGCAGTTCACCGGCATGGGCTAAAACCCAAAAGCCCGAGGCCATCAGCAAGAATGCAAGTTTGGAGCTTAATAAAGACGGGCTACAAGCAAAAATTGAGGCCATCAATAGCCGGCAAGGCTTGGCTGAGCCGCTAAAAGCTAAGATATTGTCAGTCTATCAAGCCGCGCTAGATAACTTAAGCAATAGCGAGGACTATAAAGCACGTAGCACGGACTTTAATTTAGCCATCAAGCAAGCGCCTGAGGACACAAAAAAAAGCCTAAAAGAAATCGAGCAAACCACGGTTAAGATAGCTAAACAAAAATCTGAAGATTTTAATCGAATTCCCACTGAAGAATTAGAGCAACGCTTAATTATTGAAAAAGGCAAAATAAGTAACTTAGACGAGCAGCAAAATAAACAAGAAAGTGAGTTATTGCTGCAACAATCTCGTCCGCAACTGATACGCACTGAAACAGTGCTAGCCAGACAAGACATAGACAGCTCACAAAAAAAATTAGCCCTGCCTGCCGATAGAGCCAGTACTACCTTAGAAACCGAAGCAAGGTTTGCCTATTTAAAAACGCTGATTGAGGCACGTACCGCCGAGCTCAAGATGCTGGATATAGAGGCTATGAGCAATCCCTCTCGAGTAGATTTACTTAAAGCCGAGCTTAGGCTGCTGGAATTACAAAAGAATGCACTGATTCCTGTTATTACCACCATAGAAAATTTATTAACAGAGCGCCGTCAGCAAGCAGCACAAAGCATGGAAAATGCACTGAGTCAGGCTGAAAGCGAATTAGCAGGAAAGCACGTGTTGATCCAAGACTATACCCGTGAAAACATTCAATATAGTCGTGAGTTACAAGCTATCGCCACAAAAATCGATAGCTATACCGAGCAAAAAGCCAAACTAGATCTCCAAAGCAGCGATTTAGACAGCGACTTTAAGAATGCAGAAAAGAAAATTAGCTTGGCAGGCTTAAGTCCTGCGCTGGGCAAGATACTTCGGGAGCAACGCCGCAATATCTTAAGTCAAGATCAATTTAAGTTGCAATCAGAAGCGATACAAGAGGAAACGGCCGACACCAGTTTGGAGCAGTTTAAAATTGAAGACCAGTTAAAACAGCTGTTCGATATTGATGCCAAGCTTAAAGAAATTATGGAGCAACAAGTCGATCATGAACTGCCCGCAGAGCAGCGCATGATGATACAGGCAGAATTACGAGTCCTTTTGAATAGTCAGGATGATTTGCTGAATAAGCTATCAGTCGATTACAGCACTTATTTACGTATCCTAGGTGACTTTGACTTTGCCAGACAACAAATGGCCGTCATTGCCAACAAGTTTGCGCTGTATCTGGATGAAAACTTATTGTGGGTTAAAAGCTCAGACCCTATTAATATCCATTATTTTGCCAGTCTTTTTCATTCGACTCAGTGGTTATTATCGCCTTTAAATTGGATGTCTTTGATTAAAGATAGCTATAGCATGGTACGTCAAAGTCCCTTCTTGATAGCGTTAGGCGTTTTAAGTTTAGTATTGCTGATGCTCTATGAAAAACAAGCTAAGAAACAACTGGCAGCCATCACGATTAAAACAAGGAAGCTGTCTACCGATAGCTTTTACTTCACCTTGCAAGCCTTAGCCTATACTTTAGTTCTGGTCTTACCTATACCGATGCTGAGCTATTATTTAGGTTGGTTTTTGAGTGGTAGTCTGCATATCAGTGATTTTAGCAAAGCCATGGGCGAAGGCTTGCAAAGCACCGCGGCCCCGCTTATATTCCTACAGTTTTTTTATCATCTATTTGCAGAGCAAGGTATTGCCCGCACTCATTTTCAATGGCAAAAATCCACGGTCACCCTACTACGTCAACAATTTTCTTGGCTGCGTTTTATAGCGATCCCCGCTGTTTTTATTATGACCAGTACGCTAGCGTCGCATTTTTCAGTGCACAGTGACAGCATAGGCCGCTTGGCGTTAATTTTACTGCTGCTGGCCATTACCGTGTTTTTCGGCGTGTTATTAAAGCCTAGTCGTGGGATTTTAGCAGATGCCATGAGCCATAAGCCTGAGGGTAAACTTAATCAATTCCGCTATCTCTGGTATCCAACCGTCATCTGTATCCCGTTGGTGATTATTGGTTTTGCAGCGGCGGGCTATTACTTGAGTGCCTTGGAATTGCAGCAAAAACTCATCTTCAGCTTACGCTTAGTTTTTCTGGCGGTTATTATTCATGCTCTAGTGTTTAGATGGTTGAACTTAATTAATCGGCAGTTGGCGCTTAACAATGCTCAGAACAAACGTAAAGCCGCGTTGTTAGCGCAAAAGCACCCCATTGCCGGTAGCGAAGAACCGGTGTTGCCCGTTGATGAACAGTTGGTCGATATTCCAAAAATAAATGCCCAAACCATACGACTACTGAATGTTTTTATCGCCTTAAGTTTGGCCATCGGTTTTTGGATGATCTGGAAGAATATTCTGCCCGCCTTTTCCTTTTTGGAGCGTATCGAACTTTGGCAGCATAAGGTTAATATCGATAATCAGGAAAGCTATGAGCCGACTACCTTAATTAATCTATTGCTGTCTGGCTTGTATCTCTTTATTGCCGTGGTTTCGGTGCGCAATTTTCCCGGCTTGATGGAACTGCTAGTGTTCAGGCGTATGACCATAGAAGCAGGCGGTCGTTATGCGGTCAATCAATTAGCAAAATATGTATTAATGACCATCGGTTTTATTAGTGTCGCTAATGAACTGGGTGGTAGTTGGTCGCAGGTACAGTGGTTAGTCGCGGCGCTCAGTGTGGGGCTAGGTTTTGGTTTACAAGAAATATTTGCCAACTTAGTATCGGGAATCATTTTGTTATTTGAGCGACCTATACGAGTCAGTGATACCGTGACTATAGGCGATATTACCGGTACTGTCAGTCGCATACAGATGCGCGCGACCACGCTTATCGATGCCGATCAAAAAGAGCATGTCGTGCCAAATAAAACCTTTATTACTAGTCAGTTGGTTAATTGGAGTCTTTCTGATCCTATTACCCGAGTGGTGATACCGGTGGGTATTGCTTATGGTTCTGATGTCGATCTTGCTCATAAAATCATGCTAGACACTGTCATGGCTATGCCATTGGTATTAGCAGATCCAGAGCCTTGTGTTTTAATGGTCGGTTTTGGTGATAACGCCCTTAATTTTTCCATACGGGTATTTGTCAGTGAAGTCCTTCATAGAATGCTAGTCACCGATGAGCTTTATCGACGTTTGGAAATCGCCTTTCGAGTACATAACATAGACATTCCTTTTCCTCAGCGAGATATTCATATTCGTAGCTCAGTGATTGATATGAAAATTTAGGTTACCAATTTAAGCTGGGACAGTTTTGCCCAGACGAAAGGCAAAGGGCGAAGGGCTAAGCCTAGTATCTGCGCCGCCTTAAGTTGCTAACCTCCTAGACTTAATCTTTAGCCTTTAGCCTTGAGCCTTTCGTCTGAGCAAAATGGTCCCGCCTTAAGTTGCTAGCCCTTCAAGGGGCAATGTCGCATATTGTAGTAACGATAATAGTCAGCCTTGTGTACTTAGCCCAGACAAACAGGGCAAGGTCTTGTACAATATCAACAGTTTAAACTTTAAAGAGACCATGACATTGAGCGCACAAAAACCAGATAGCTTAAATTATAAAAGTGCCGGCGTAGATATTGCCGCAGGTAATGAATTAGTTGAGCGCATCAAACCTATAGCCGCAAGAACCAGAACTGCAGGCGTTATGGCAGGCTTAGGCGGCTTCGGCTCAATGTTCGAATTGCCCCTAGACCGTTATCAGCAACCTATTTTAGTGTCAGG
>CAMDNJ010000068.1 GCA_945902915.1 Crenothrix polyspora
CTCGATTTCACTGTGTTCATCGAGGCTACTTGCTTTCGAAACCTTAAACGTTAAGAACGGGGTTACAAACCCCGTCCCGCTTAGGCGTCTGTAGCCTCGAAGAAGCAAAGCGGAATCGAGGATTTACAGCGCGCCAACACCCTCGATTCCACTGCGTTTCATCGAGGCTACTTGCTAACAAAGCAGATGCCGGTCGGGGTTTGCAACCCCGACCGAAACGTTTGCATGCTTCAATAACTTTCGAAACCTTAAGCAAGTAGCCTCGATGGAGTAACACGGAATCGAGGTTTTTGGGCGCTGATTTTCTCGATTTCACTGTGTTCATCGAGGCTACTTGCTTTCGAAACCTTAAACGTTAAGAACGGGGTTACAAACCCCGTCCCGCTTAGGCGTCTGTAGCCTCGAAGAAGCAAAGCGGAATCGAGGATTTACAGCACTCAGAATTCCTCGATTCCACTGCGTTTCATCGAGGCTACTTGCTTTCGAAACCTTAAACGTTAAGAACGGGGTTACAAACCCCGTACCGCTTGGGCGTCTGTAGCCTCGAAGAAGCAAAGCGGAATCGAGGATTTACAGCACTCAGAATTCCTCGATTCCACTGCGTTTCATCGAGGCTACTTGCTTACGTTAAACGGGCAAGATCATTTTAAAACCGATGCCGGTCGGGGGTTACAAATCCCGCCCCGCCTAAATTATGATATCAATGAAGCTTATAGACACAAAAAAGCCCGCTAGACCAAATAATCTGCGGGCTTAATGTACTTTATAGAATCACTTTAAATATTTAATTGGTGCCCCAAAGTGGATTCGAACCACCGACCTGTCCCTTAGGAGGGGACCGCTCTATCCAGCTGAGCTATCAGGGCAAAGACGAGATTTTATCATAAAGAGCAGCGCTCTATGGCTGCAATTTAGAATTTGTTTACTTTGGCTAGCCACTTTAGGCGGGACAAGTAACTGTGTAGATTGGCTTGCAGGCTTTTCGCAACCTACACTACTCGGCATCAATGTTGGGTTAACGATAGAGCCGTTAGCCCAAGCTACCGTAACATCTGTGTAAACGCTTTGTCCCGTATTAAGTGACTAGCCTTTACTTTTAACCAGGCGGCCAGTGCATTTGTCTGCCGCCTAGTAGATGCAAATGCACATGAAAAACCTCTTGACCACCTTGTGAGTTACAGTTAAACACGGTTCGATAACCGTGTTCTGACAAACCTTCTTGTTTAGCTAATTGAATGGCCGTTTGTAATAACTGCCCAGCAAGCAGGGTGTCATCTAAAGCATTTAAGGTGGCAATATGAACCTTAGGAATAATGAGTAGATGCACCGGTGCTTGAGGGTTGATGTCTCTAAAGGCTAAGACGCTATCGTCTTCAAAAACTATATCCGGTTTAATTTCTCCGGCAACCATTTTACAAAATAAACATGAGGTCATGGCATTTCTCTTATTGATTGATTAATCTGCTGTTTTAGCTGCAATAGCTGAAGCTATTGCACTCCAACGCCCATAACGCATGGCATTAAGTTTATTAAGAAAGTTCTCTACGTCCATTAAAAGCATGTGACAGAGTACTACTATCTATAAACTCTAGCTCACCACCCATCGGTACGCCATGAGCAATTCTACTAGCGGGCACCTGATGTTTTTTGGCTATTTCACCAATAAAATAGGCCGTCGCTTCGCCTTCTACCGTTGAATTAGTCGCCAAGATTAATTCTTTAATGTCACCAGAAGATAAGCGCTGTTCCAATAAATCTAGGCCAAGTTGATCTGGTCCTATGCCATCTAAGGGCGATAATCGACCATGCAGTACAAAATAATGGCCTTTAAATACTGTGGCTTGTTCAATAACCCAAGCATCAGCAGGACTTTCTACTATGCAAATAACTGAACACTCTCTTGAGTTATCAGCACACGTCTCACAGACAGTATGCTCTGTAAAAGTACGACACTGCTGGCAATGGCCTAACTTATCAATGGCAGTTAATAGCGTGTCAGCCAGTATTTTTGCACCATTACGATTACGCTGGAGTAAATAAAATGCCATACGTTGGGCTGTTTTAGGGCCTACACCCGGCAGTATGCATAGATTTTGTATTAACTCCCCTAACAAACCTTTTCTTTGCATATCAGAAAGGTAATTGAAACCCAGGAGGTAAAGGAAGACCGGCAGTAATATCAGCCATTTTTTCTTTTTTCATCTTAGCGACTTTATTAACGGCATCATTAATAGCGGCTGCCACTAAGTCTTCGAGCATATCTTTATCATCGGCCAATAATGATGCATCAATGGTCACTTTTCTTGCTTCTCGTTTACCGGTCATAAGGATAGTGACTAAACCGCCCCCCGACTCTCCAAGCACTTGCATCTGTGACAGCTCTTCTTGTGCATTTTTAAAATCTTCCTGCATTTTTTGAGCTTGCTGCATGATATTGCCTAAAGCATTCTTCATTTTCTTTCCTCTAATATCGGTCTAGTGTTATAGCGGCTCTGTGGTGCCAGGCAATATTCGCGCATCAAAATGTTCTTTTAAAGCCTGAATGTTAAGGTCAGAATTTATCGCCTCAACAGCGGCTTGCTGCTTATCTTCGCGCTCTTTAATTAAAAGCACTGCCGGAGTCTCTAAGGTGTTTTTTTTTTCTTTAATAACTAATTTAACAGCTGTGCCACGATAGGCCTGTAAAGCTTTTTGTAGTGCTTCTTCTGCCTTTGCACGTCGGATATGACTGGGATCTATGATTAAAGTACAAACATTATCATCAATAGCATCTAATGCACAATTATTGGCGTATTCTCGAAGTGGGCCATTTAGCTTCATCTCCACTATCATCGAAAGCCAATCATTAGCGTCAGTCGTTGTAGCTGTTACCTGGAGTGCCTCTGTGGCAATAACGCTAGGCGCGACGGAGTTAAGCTCATTAACCACCAGTTTTGGCATTAGTTTGGCTGCAATTGGCTCTGCTTTTAAAGCTTTAGCAGGGCTATTTTGCTGAGTTTCTGGCTTGAAGATCAGCATACGCAACATGACCATTTCGAAACCACCACGAGGATCAGGAGCCAAATCTAAATCTTTTTGCCCGACCAAGCCTATCTGATAATAAAGTTGCACATCTTCTGCACTTAATTTGCCTGACAACGCTAAAAGCTCTTCGCTATCAAATTCATGATCGATGGCGGTAGGTATTTGTTGCAACAAGGCGATACGATGCAAGGTAATCAATATTTCTTGTAATAAACTACTAAAATCTGGCGTTAAATTAGCAGTATCGTTGATTTTATTTAAGATAGCTAAGGCATCTCCGTCAGCGAGCGCATCTAACAACTCTATGACCGGTTGCTGAGCGACTGTTCCAAGCATTGCGCTAACATCCGCTGTCGTGACTTTACCATTACCGTAAACGATAGCTTGGTCTAGCAGGCTTAAGCCATCACGCATACTGCCATCAGCAGCACGAGATATTAACTTTAATGCAGCGACTTCAAAGTCAATGGCTTCTTGCTCAAGTATAAAAGCCATTTGAGAAAAAATCTGAGCCGGCAGTAATTGTTTGAGATTAAGTTGCAAACAACGAGATAGCACCGTCACTGGAATTTTATGCGGATCGGTCGTGGCGAGTAGAAATTTTACGTGCGGAGGCGGTTCTTCAAGTGTTTTTAACAAGGCATTAAAACTGTGCCCCGATAACATATGAACTTCATCAATTAAATAGACTTTATAGCGACCATGATTGGGCGCATATTGGGCGTTATCCAATAAATCGCGGGTATCTTCAACTTTAGTACGAGAGGCGGCATCCACTTCAATTAAATCTAAGAATCTTCCTTCATCAAGAGCTATACAGACACTACAGTGTCCACAAGGATTAAAGTCTTGGAGATTTTCGCAATTAATGGCTTTTGCTAGGATTCTAGCAATGGTGGTTTTACCAACACCGCGAGTACCGGTAAACAAATAGGCGTGATGAAGTCGATTATGTTGCAAAGCGTTTATTAACGATTTGACGACATGATCTTGTCCGACAACTTCTGTGAAATTAGAGGGTCGCCATTTTCTAGCGAGAACCTGATAATTCATTGCAGGCTCAAAAAAGTAGTATCTGAATGGGCGGTAATCGCATCAGCCACATCCCGGCACACGGAACAACTGCTACCGTTGCTTCCTTCCGGACCTGGCGGGGTTTACAGCGTACCGTTGCGAGAGAACCAACACGATCACCATTATGCTTTAGCCGTAGGGCTAAAAGAGGGCCATTATGTCTGAATAAACTCAATAACACAATAGCCATCTTAAAAGTTTTCCATCTCACGTGTATGATGCTTAACTTAATCATCATACACGTTATAACATCCGATTAATCTTCTACAACTTTAGATGCAGATTCATTCATAGACTTAGGTGACTCTGGAGATTCAGTCTTTTCTACTCGCTCAGCGAACTCGCTATTATATGACCGAGTTTGTGAACCACGATCTTCACTACGACTATCTATTGCCACCAATGTGGTATCACCTACTACAGCATCAACCTCACCTTCCGTTTTTTTATAGTTCGGATTGCGAGGTCTTCTACGATTTGGCCCCCTACGATTGTTATTTTTCCTTACCGTAGGCTGAGCTTGATCGCCGCTCTCGTTAGAGCCCTCTTGCTCTTGCGCTGACACTGAAGTCTCGGTTACGGAGCCTTCATTAACTATAGGCAATTGATTTACAACCAAATCCCCCCCTTCTTCACCATTAGCAGGAGCTAGATTACGTCTCACGTTCCGACCCGGACCTCTCATGTTTCGTGTTCTAGGCCCCTTATTTTTCTCCGGCTTAGCCTCTTGTTCTTGCGACTGATCTTCTGCTCGTGACTCTTGTTCTTGCGCCTGATCTTCTGGGCGTCGCTCTTGCAATACACGCTCAGGACGTGGTTCTTTTGGTCCACGAGGTGGTCGTGGTTCCTGATTTCTTTGCCCTTGATTCCTGCCGCCACGTCGATTATTTCGGTTCCTATTAGGCTGGCCTTCTTCTGCTGTACGAGTTTTTTCTGGAGCAGATGTAGTCGGCACATTAACTTCAGTTACTGTTTCTGCAACAGAAGCAGCGTCTGTACCTAATAACTTATTCCAAAAGCGCTTAATTAGGCTAGAAGCTTCACTTTTAGCTTGAACAGGCGCAGGTGAGTCATGCATAAACTCTTTAATAACTGCTTTTTCAAACTTAGGCTTAATTTGCTGAGCAAAATCTGGAACGGCTATATCTTCAGCCCTAATCTGCAAATAACTCGGACGCTCGTCACCGAATTCTTTTTCCTTAATGCGCTCAATATCATAAGCTGGCGTTTCTAAATGCTTGCTAGGCAAAATGATGATACCGACTTTTAGTCTCTGCTCAATTTGCTCAATAGCATGACGCTTTTCATTCAACAAAAAGGTTGCGCACTCGATGGGCAAATGAGCGATCACCTTTTCGCTACCCTTCTTCATGGCTTCTTCTTCAAGTATTCGGAGCACCGAAAGTGCCACAGATTCGACATTACGAATAGTCCCCTGCCCTTTACAACGCGGACAGGGCAATTGCGTAGAATCGCCCAGTGATGGGCGCATTCTTTGCCTAGACATCTCCAATAAACCGAAACGTGAAATACGACCTGTTTGAATACGAGCTCTATCTATTTTAAGCGCATCACGTAAATGGTTTTCAACAGTACGCTGGTTTTTATTAGACATCATATCGATAAAATCGATAACAAATAAGCCACCTAAATCGCGTAATCTAAGTTGACGTGCGATTTCATCGGCAGCCTCTAAATTAGTATTCAGCGCTGTTTCTTCAATATCACTGCCTTTAGTTGCTCGAGCCGAGTTAATATCAACGGAGGTTAAAGCTTCAGTATGATCAATAACCAATGATCCGCCTGAAGGTAAGGACACTTCGCGACAATAAGCCACTTCAATTTGAGATTCAATCTGATAACGGCTAAATAATGGCACCGCATCTTGATATAACTTCGCTTTAGGCAAAAAGTGCGGCATCACTTGCTTAAGGAAATCTTGAACTAAGGCAAATGACTCAGCATTATCAATCAATATTTCATCAATATTGCCGCGCAAATGGTCACGCAATGCTCTGATAATAACGTTACTTTCTTGAAAAACTAAAAAGGGTGCTTTTTGTTCATTAGACGAGCGGTCAATAGCTTCCCATAATTGCAGCAGATAATTTAAATCCCATTGCAATTCTTCAGCATTTTTACCACAACCTGCGGTTCTAACTATCAAGCCCATCGTTTCAGGGATTTCTAATGCAGCCATCACTTCGCGTAAATCACTGCGGGTTTCGCCTTCTATACGCCTTGATATGCCGCCAGCCTTAGGATTATTAGGCATCAAGACTAAATAAGTACCTGCCAAGCTAATATAAGTCGTTAACGCGGCGCCTTTATTGCCACGCTCTTCTTTTTCAATTTGAACCAGTATTTCCTGACCTTCTTTAATAAGGTCTTTAATAGCAGGTCTACGACCATCAGTCTCAGCACCTTCTTGAAGCTGACGATAAAGAGGAGAAATTTCTTTAAAGGGCAAAAAGCCGTGTTTATCTGCGCCATAATTAATAAAAGCGGCTTCTAAACTGGGCTCTACCCGAGTAATAATACCTTTGTAAATGTTAGATTTCTTTTGTTCTTTTGACGGTACTTCTATATCGAAATCATAGAGTTTTTGGCCGTCTACCAAAGCAACTCGCAGTTCTTCTGCCTGCGTAGCATTGATAAGCATTCTTTTCATATTGTATCCTTGTTGTTTCCTGCTCCATTGTCAGACTTTACTGATTCAGACTGGCTGGGTTAGAGCATCCAGCGCTTATCATTAATAAACACGATGTGATCTATCTAACGTAACACAATCAGCTTAGTTATTACGGCCTTATATTCCGTCATCTGCGCCAGCTTT
This sequence comes from Crenothrix polyspora, assembly GCA_945902915.1. Taxonomy (GTDB): domain Bacteria; phylum Pseudomonadota; class Gammaproteobacteria; order Methylococcales; family Methylomonadaceae; genus Methylobacter_C. The sequence continues at coordinate 6,935 of CAMDNJ010000068.1, forward strand.
GTTGTTACTTAAGTTCAACAAAAAGCCACGATTTGGGCGCGGGACAGATGCTAAGTTAATGGTTCTCAGTCTTGATTGGTAAATTCTGTTTTAAACAGGTATTAAAAAAATCGTGCGTCTAGGGTCGTACGATGAACCCGAAAATCTTATAATGACTCGTTAATCACATGAGTGTCATTTTAATCGTCATTAAGTCGCTCTAAACCAGCTTCAAATTCAAATTTGTAGCGCGTAAAGTCTGTTTTCCTTAAAAACTTGCCTAATATAACAACCTTATGGCATTACATCAATTTTAAAGCATCAAACATCAAAAATACTGGTATTATTTGCACCATGAACATACCAGAGAGCACATTACCCAAAGTCGTCTATGTCGAAATTACTGAAGATAATTGCGACCAAAGACTCGATAATTTTTTAATTGCCCGCTTAAAAGGCGTACCTAAAAGCCATATTTACCGGATTGTTCGAAAAGGGGAAGTGAGAGTCAATAAAGGCCGAGTCGATGTTAAATATCGTTTAGTTGCCGGCGACATCGTTAGAGTACCACCAGTTAGAGTTGCCGAACGTAGCGAAGAGACTTACATTCCACAAGGGTTGCAAGCCGCACTACTAGACGGCATTTTATATGAAGATGAAGGTTTTATTGTCATCAACAAACCTGCAGGCTTTGCCGTTCATGGCGGCAGTGGCGTTAGCTCTGGCATTATAGAAGGCTTTCGTCAACTAAGGCCGGAGGCTCGCTTCTTAGAACTAGTCCACCGCCTTGATAAAGATACTTCGGGCTGTTTATTAATCGCAAAAAAGCGCAGTGCCTTACGATTATTACAAGAACTGTTTAGAAACAGTCAGATTCAAAAAACTTATCAAGCCTTACTCTCAGGCCAATGGAATCGAAAAAAATTAATAGTCACCGCACCGTTGCTAAAAAATGCCGGCAAAGGTGGCGAGCGTATTGTGGTCATTAGCCCTTCTGGCAAAGCCGCTGAAACCTTATTTCGTCGCATCAAGTTATATTCCCATGCGACCTTGGTTGAAGCGTCTCCAAAAACAGGACGCACCCATCAAATTCGCGTCCATGCGGCAAGCCTAGGTCATCCGATCATCGGCGATGATCGCTATGGCGTCGATGAAGTTAATAAGATATTTAAAACAAAAGGCTATAAACGCATGTTTTTACATGCACAAACCTTAAACTTTCAGCACCCTGTTACCGGTGAACTGATGTCTATTTCAGCGCCCTTGCCGGCTCAACTGGAAAACCTACTAAAAAATGAAGAAACGATTTGATTTAATCATCTTTGATTGGGACGGCACGCTAATCAATTCTATAGATTGGATTAGCCATTGCTTGCAACAAGCCGCAATTGATTGTCACTGCCCTATGCCAGAAACTCAGGCGGCAAAAAATGTCATCGGCTTAAGTATCAATAAAGCCATGCATACGCTATTTCCTGAAGTCGACGAGCACACCCTAAACCAGTTAATTGCAAGTTATAGTCAACACTATTTTTCCAAAACAATGAATCATCACGATTTGTTTCCCGGCGTGTATGACATGCTGATGCAATTCAAGGATCAAGGCTATCAACTCGCCGTTGCAACCGGAAAAACCAGAGCCGGACTTACAGTAGCCTTAAAAGCAACCGGAACTGAGCATTTATTTTGTATTACTCGGTGCGCAGATGAAACGGCCTCTAAGCCAGACCCTCGTATGCTACACGAAATCATTTCATATACCCAAACGGTAAAAGAGCGCGTTTTAATGGTAGGGGATTCTATCCACGACTTGCAAATGGCCGTTAATGCCTCAATCTCATCGATTGCAGTAAGCTGTGGCGCAAACTCTGCCGCAAGCTTGCAAGCCTATCAACCATTATTGTGTTTAGATCAACCCACCGAATTACTAAATTTTATATAAGGTTAATAAGTCATGGAAAAGCGCTACGACGATTTGAAAAAAACGAATGCTGTACAAGAGCCAGCCTGGGAACGCGAAGTTATTGAAAAACTGGCTCTGGCTGCCATCACCGAACAAACCCGCGCCCGACGTTGGAGTGTATTCTTCAAATCATTAGCTTTTTGTTACTTAACTATCGTTCTGGGTATCACACTATACCCGGTATTTAAAAAAGACATGGGCAATGACAGCAAAGAACATACTGCTGTCATTGATGTCACGGGGCCTATTGCAGAAGATAAAGATGCCAATGCCACTAGCATCATAGAAAGCCTAAGAAATGCCGTAAAAGACAAACAAACTAAAGGCATCATTTTACATTCAAATTCACCCGGCGGCAGTCCTGTGCAATCCGCCTATGTTTACGAAGAAATTAGAGCTATAAAAAAACAACATCCTGATTTACCCATCTATGCAGTTGTCAGTGATATTTGCGCATCAGGCTGTTATTACATTGCCTCCGCCACCGATAAAATATTTGTGAATCCCTCCAGCCTTATAGGTTCTATTGGCGTATTAATGGATGGCTTTGGCTTTGTTGATGTCATGCAAAAATTGGGTGTGGAGCGTCGCTTACTCACCGCTGGTGCACATAAAGCCATGTTAGATCCTTTTTCGCCACCTAAATCAGATGAAACCCAATACATGCAAGCTTTGTTGGATCAAGTTCACCAGCAATTTATTAGCGCTGTTAAAGCAGGTCGTGGCGATAGACTGATAGAATCACCTGATATGTTTTCAGGTCTAATTTGGACTGGCGAAGCTGGCGTTAAAATCGGCATTGCCGATGCGTTTGGCACTGAAGATTACGTTGCCAAAGACATTATTGGTGCCGAAAACCGCGTGGACTTTACTAAGCAAAGTCGTTTTTTAGATAAAATAGCTGGAAAACTAGGCGCATCTTTTGGACACGCGATGGGTACACTACTACAAAGCCCCAGCTTACGTTAAACGGCTAAGATCTATTTAAAGCCGATGCCGGTCGGGGTTTGCAACCCCGACCGAAACGTTTGCATGCTTCAATATCTTTCGAAACCTTAAACGTTAAGGACGGGGTTACAAACCCCGTCCCGCTTGTTGTCATGAAGTCCGTAGCCTCGATGCAGCAAGGCGGAATCGAGGATTTACAGCGCTTTGAAGTCCTCGATTCCACTGCGTTTCATCGAGGCTACTTGCTTATGGTTGCCAAAGCATGACGGGACTTATAACCCCGTCACTTACGTGTAGAAGTTATCGAAGCATCTAAACATTACGGTCGGGGCTGCAAACCCTGACCAGCATTGGCCTCGAAAGTGAGCAGTAAGCGAATTTATTATACAAATCTCCACTAAAGCCTATTTTTAAAAGAAAGGGGCTATATATTTAAGTTAAGATAGCAATTACCCATACCCGTTCACCTTACCAAGGAACACCATGACACAGACTATAGGTTATGCCGCTCTGCAACAAAATGCGCCACTCACTCCGTTCAGCTTTGAACGTCGAGAGCTTCGCGCTACTGATGTTCAAATAGACATACTTTATTGTGGCGTATGCCATTCTGATATACATCAAAGCCGTAACGAATGGGGCGGCTCTGTGTTCCCTATGGTACCCGGACATGAAATTGTCGGTAAAGTCAGCAACATAGGCGAGGCAGTCACTACCTTTAAAATAGGTGATAAGGTCGGTGTTGGTTGTTTAGTCGATTCTTGCCGCACCTGCCCTGATTGCGAAGATCATCTGGAACAATTCTGCAATAAGGCGTCCTTTACTTATAACAGCCCAGAAAAAGTCACCGGCGTTAATAATTATGGCGGCTATTCTAAGCAGATTGTGGTCAACCATGAGTTTGTATTACGCATTTCAGATAAACTTAATCTTGCCGAGACAGCGCCTTTATTATGCGCGGGCATTACTACTTACTCACCGTTAAAGCATTGGAAGATTGGCAAAGGCGATAAAGTCGGCATTGTGGGTTTAGGTGGCCTGGGACACATGGGCCTTAAATTCGCCCATGCTTTTGGTGCGCATGTAGTCTTGTTTACCACCAGCCCTGCTAAAGCCGAAGACGCTAAAAGACTGGGCGCTGATGAAGTAGTAATTTCAAGCCATGCCGAAGACATGCAAGCTCAGCTGGGCAGTTTCGATTTTATTTTAAACACTGTTGCTGCGCCGCATAATTTAGATGACTACACGCTGTTACTTAAACGTGATGGTATCCTCTGTTTAGTGGGTGTACCTGATCATCCTCATGCCTCACCTACCGTTAGTCATTTAATTTTTAAACGCCGCAGTATCGTCGGTTCCTTAATTGGTGGTCTCAAAGAAACTCAAGAGATGTTGGATTTTTGTGCTGAACATGGCATTAGCTCAGATATAGAACTCATCCCCATACAAGAGATTAACCAAGCTTATCAACGAATATTAAAGAGTGATGTTAAATATCGCTTTGTGATTGATTTGGCGAGTTTAGAGCTATAGAATGCGCTAAACAGAGTGTAGCATCACTCATGAATGATGCGCCTCCTAGCGTCGGCACATCCTATGCATTACAACACCGTTGCTCCGTGCAATGGATTACTACCGCGAACCCACCTTACGTGTGCACCCAATAAATTATTATGGCAATAGGTTATACAGGATACCGTCATGAGTACTCTTAATTGGTCAAGTGCCGAAAAAAAAATCGCAAAACAAGCTTATGATGCCGCTTTAAAACGTGAATATGCGGCGCTTTTGCAGCAACTCAAAGATTCTGCCGAGAAAGCGAACAGCCGAGATGATATTTGGGATATTTATGACCACCTCACAAAACAGCGAAAATCAATTGATCAAAGATACGATTATAGGTATTCGCAACTTATCTTCGTATTCGGCATCCTACTAAGACAAAAATGGCTTGAAGAAAGCGACCTTGAAGGGTTAGCTGAAGACAAGCTTCAACTTATTCGTGCTTTTGCCAACGGCTAAGCCGCGAATAGTTCTGTAGGGCGGTTTCGCGATAGCAAACCGCCGCATACACGCAAGATCGAAAACAATCGAACAAAAAATCCTCATGATGACAACTTAATGGTAAGACGCTTGGAAACGATTTAGTTATAGCAAAGAATCAGTAATCAACTTCGCATACCCCTCTTTAAAACTAGGGTAGTTAAACTGATAGCCTAAGGCTTTTAGGCGCTGATTATTGCAACGTTTATTCATTTCTGCATCTTGCCCCATGGCTTTAATGGAGGGCAATGAACAAGCTAGCCGTTCTGCCAACCACGACATCACTTCCCAGGTTGGCGCTGGATCATCATCACTGGCTAAATAACATGATTCCAATACTATTTTTGCTAAGCGGCATTCTAGTAAAAACACTAATACACCTACACAATCAGTTTGATGAATACGGTTAGTATAATAAGGGGGATCTTGCTGTATGGCGGGTACTTGTCTGGCCATTCGTAGCAGATACTCACGTTCTGGCCCATAGATTCCCGAAAAACGAACTATCACATGATCTACGTTTAAAGCGATCAGGCGCTGCTCGGCGAGTCTAATGAGTTGACTCGTTGCGTTTTCTGGACAGCTAATTGAGTTTTCATCCACCCATTCACCTTGGGTTTGCCCATAGACACTGGTTGACGATACAAAAAACCACTGCGGCGTAGTTTCTGCATTTGAGAAATGCGCTAATAGATTATTAACACCCACTTTATAAATAGCCTCATAACTTTCTTGATTACGACCATCGGGAGAGACGATAAAATACACAAAGTCGAAGTCTATGGGCAAGGCTTTAAGGGTCTCACTAGCGCTAATATCGCCCTTAAAATAGGCTATGCCTATTGTATCTTCACTGACGGGAGGATTTCTTTTCAGCCCGACTACTTGATGGCCTTTAGCCGTTAATAGCTCTGCTAGCTGTGTACCGATAGAGCCGCAGCCTATGATTAAAATTTTTGCCATAAAAGTTGAAAGTAAAAGGTGTAAGTGTAGGTTGGGTTGCATACTTTTCGCAACCCACACTACTTGGCATCAATGTTAGGTTAACGATAGAGCCGTTAGCCCAACCTATTGTAACTAAGGCTACCAACTTAAGATGGGACAGTTTAGCTCAACCGCTATATCGTTCCCACACTCTGCGTGGGAAGGTATCCTGCAGCGATGAGTGACGCAGAGCGTGGGAACGACAAAAAATCCGTTTGAAATAAAGGTTTAAGTGACGAGGTAAACTTAAACCCACCTTTTTACACTAAGGTATTCATCAGGCTCAACTTCTTGAATGATCAATTCTTTAAGAACGGGACCTTGTAAATCAATCGACAGTGCTGGATTGAACTCTTTTGCAACAGAGATAACCTTTATTCTACGTGTTGTTGGAATCATCATTTTAGTAAATTTACGATTTTTAAACCAAAGAGCAACTCGAAAGGCCAGCAATAATAAAATAATGATTAAATAAAATAAAGGCTCTGCCATATTACCTTTGAGTTGCCAATAATAATGAATAATCACAGCAAGGGAGGCAATATAAATTAATCGATGAAGTTTTTTCCATTGCTTACCCATTTGTTTCTTAGCCCATTTTGGGGAACTAATAGTCAAGGCAATAATAATCAGATAAGCGATCAATCCAAACCAAATATAAGAACTTTCAATAATATCAATAGCAATAATTTGCCACATCAAACCATGATCTACCAGCAAATAAACCATGACATGTAAGGTCGCATAAAAAAAAGCATATAAACCCAACATTTGCCGATATTCAGCCATGCCACGCCATTTAGTTATCGTTTGAACTGGTGTAACTAATAAGGTCAGCCATAAAAAACGCATGGCCC
>CAMDNJ010000069.1 GCA_945902915.1 Crenothrix polyspora
CCAATCTCAATTCAAACCTCTGCACTTTCAGATTTGAGCAATAGTTTCAATACAGCATTCTCAGCGGTATCTAATGCTCAAACTTCGGTAGGCACTCGATTATCAAGCTTAGATAACCTTAAATCAACAAACAATAGCATTGATTTGCAATTCACTCAGACTCTATCAGGTTTGCAAGATACTGACTATAATAAAGCTGTTTCAGATTTAGCAAGACAGCAATTCATATTGCAAGCTGCTCAAAAAACTTTTGCACAAATTGGTAAATCAAGTTTGTTTGATTTTATATCTTGATAAGCTTGCCCTAAACACAATGTAAGTTATAAATAACTAACAGGGTTAAGTATCTGCATTAGCACAGTCTAGCTGTCTAATGCAGATGCCCTTCAACTATTTATATCAACGCCTATAGCTCTATTCCTAAGACGATGTTTGCTGATGTTCGATATACTGTCGTATAATCTCAGTAAAAGCCGCTCCCTATCTCCAACGAAATGATTAGGTAACTACGAGTTACCACCTTTACTTATCAGCAGAAACTTATTTTGCTTAGCAGTCAACACTTCATTTAGCTGGAAAATCAATAACCATGATTCTAACCGATCAACCCTTTATCTGAAATTTAGGTGGTTTTATGTATAAGCTATTGATTATATTGTTAATGTTATACCCTAGTGCTAATATAATAGCTAGCGTCACTGATGAAAATCAATTGCTTATCCAAGCTACGAATCATTATTTACAATCATTGCCCGATATCAGTAGCGATACACACTTTAAAATATCAATTCCCCAAGCCGCTCAAAAAAATAATCATTGTAAAAATCTGAATTTCTCTATTATCAATAGAAATAATCAAGGACGCAGTCTTCGTCTAGAAGTCCTATGTGACGATCCAGATTCTTGGCATAGCATATTTACTGCTAACGTTATAAGTCCCAAAAAATATTTCGTTGCCGCACATGATTTAGATATAGGCACAGTAATATCTGATTCAGACATTACTGTATTACATGAGTATAATGCTTTGTTATCAACAGCTATAATCTCTGAAAAAGAAAAGATTTTAGGACTTACTGTTACTCATCCTATACAAATAAATAAGTTTTTTCTAAGATCTGATCTAAAACCATCTAGAGGTTTAATGATAGGTCAAACAATTAAAATTATTAGTCGAGGCAAGGGTTTTCAAATATTTAATAAGGGAAAATTACTTAATAATCCAAGCAATGGCCAATTTGCCCGTGTAGAAACCTCTTCAAAAAAATTGGTTACAGGTGTTGTAGAAGGCACTACCGTTGTAGATATTTTGAATTAATATTTAAATCGCCTTAAAGTTTTTAATATAACTGTCGTTAATTAAAGTAAGAAACAAAATAAACAAACTAAAGTAGGCAAGAACATGAAAATTGATAGCTCCCTTAACAATGCTAATATGCAAGTTAGCAATAATCCTATAAATCGAGCCAGTAAATCGTTGGAAAATAGCGAACTTAACGCCTCGGCAAACAGCAATGTCCAGCTATCTGATTATTTGAAATTACATAAAATAAGCGCTGATACAACAATTTCATTCAATGCCGCCAAAGTTGAAGAAATTAAAACTGCTATTGCTGAAGGTCGATATCAGGTCAGTACTAAAGCAATTACTGAAAGCTTGCTGTGTACTGCGCGTGACATTTTAAAATCACAACAGAATCTTAAATAAGCAATGTCTATAAATTTAGAGCTTTTTAATCAAGACTTACTCAATGAAATTAGTCTCATGGAACAATTCCTTGAGATTGTTATCAATGAGCACTCAATGCTGTCTGTAAATAACATAGACGACTTAGAAAACATATTACAAGTAAAATCAGACTTAATAGCTGAATTATTGATTGTCAGTAATAATCGACTATCAGCCTTAGCTGAGCTTGGTTTTTCTAACAAAAACTCTAGCATGACTCTTTTAATAAATCAGTCTAATAATGAGACACTCGAACAACATTGGCAAAAACTCATTAATATAGGCAGTCAAGCCGATGAGATTAATAAAAATAATGGCTATATCGTTAATGGACTTTTTTACGCAAATCAAAACAGCCTTGCTTTTTTACAAGGTAAAAACATGAATTCTCTTTATGGCCCAGACGGCAGACCATAACACCAGATATTCAACTTTATGCCCTAAACATTACGATAGCTATAAATCCTCTAACGCTATAACTTCAGCGATTGCCTTCAAAAACAGCTGAAGCTGTTTTCTCACTACTAATTTAAAGGGCTATTGATGCCCTGACTTAACTAATCTAGCCTTAATGCTCACCCACCATACTCTGTAGGCTTTCTGTTGGGCTCCTGTTGATATAGATAGTGACTAGTGAGCCCCATGCAGAGACTCACTAGCCCAACTACGCTCCATTAATGTTTAATTTGCTAATCTATGTTTAACCATAGCGGGGCTTTAGAGTTCCTAGCGTGGGCTATTTAGATAAGGTAACACTACGTTACAACTTATAACTTGGCCAACACAGTCCCATCAAGGGAACTGAACTGGCTGTCTCGGGGGCTATCTTAGGTACTTTCACGGCCTTACTAGGTGCATATTGCTTAGATAAATCGGCGACAGCATCCTCAAGACCACCAGTGAGCTGGTTATTTGTCTTTATAAACTGATAAACAATACGAGCTTGACTCATACTTTCGCTACCCGCAGCAAAACAAGAATCCTGAAACTTACCACTCAGCACCACTAAGACATATAACATAGAGCCGAGGATTTTCACACCCTCTTCTAACTGCCCTTTTTGGAGTAGCATCATGCCTAAATTGCTCAATAGCTCTGTATTACTGGGCAGAACGCGCAGTAATTTTTATTGAGCTTCTGCCGCATCCCACAGGCCGGATTGATGCAAGGCCATCGCATCTTGGATCATCTTATTTTGTTTGGATGTTGGATAGTTACGTTTTTTATGTTGCACAAGCATACTTAGTCAGCGGACTGTAAAATTCGGCCCATTTAATTTATGGGTTATAGTAAGATCCAAAAGTAGTTACTTTATCCTCTCAACTATTCTCCTTATTAAATAGGCATAATAACGACCCTCACCATTATTTTTATCAACTTCCTATCGATTTAAGTTATTATATAAAGAATAATCACCTAAAATTATCAATAAGAGTAAATGTCTGAAGAAAGCGATCTCGAAAAAACCGAAGAAGCTTCATCTAGGCGGCTTGAAAAAGCCCGAGAAGAAGGCGATGTGCCTCGCTCAAAGGAATTAGCAACCTTTACAGTTTTAATGGCAGCAGCAATAGCCTTATGGTTTAGCGGTGAATCGGTAATACGACAAAGTAAATCTATGTTAGCTAACGCCCTTTATTTCGATCAAATAAATCAAATAGATAGCTCTCTTTTTGGCGAAACGTTACAGTTGGATTTAGTCACATTGCTACTCAGTTTGCTACCACTCTTTGGTTTAGTCATGCTATCGGCTTTAATCTCACCGGCTTTTATTGGAGGCTGGTTATTTTCAAATAAAGCTCTAATACCCAACTTTGGCAAACTCAACCCCATAAAAGGCTTGTCAAACATGATCTCCAAACATGCCCTAGTGGAGTTGATTAAATCAATTTTAAAAACATTATTAGTAGGCTATGTTGCTTGGCTAGTTCTTATGTCTCAGATGGATGCTATCTTTTCTTTAGCCTCAGAATCTTTAACAGTGGCAAGTACACACCAAGGTCATATATTGTTAATTTGTTTCACCTTTATGATTTTAGTGCTCGCAATCATTGCTTTTATCGACGCTCCTTATCAAATGTATCATTATGCCGAAAAGCTAAAAATGACTAGGCAGGACTTGCGTGACGAAGCAAAAGAGTCGGAAGGTAATCCAGAAACCAAAGCAAAAATTCGTTCAATACAACGTGAAATGGCTCGTCGCAGGATGATGTCTCAAATTCCCAAGGCCGATGTAGTCATTACCAACCCTACCCATTATGCAGTAGCCTTAAAGTATCCAGAAGATGCCAATTATGCGCCTTTGATCGTCGCCAAAGGCATGGGGCACATCGCACTTAAAATTAAAGAACTAGCCCTGGAACATAAAATCGTCATAATGGAAGTTCCTCCATTGGCGAGGGCTTTATATCATCATAGCGAACTGGGGGATGAAATCCCAAAACAACTCTATACTGCTGTTTCTCAAGTCTTAGCTTATGTTTTTCAACTTAGAGATTGGCAGAAAAATGGCGGTTTTGAGCCTATAAGACCCGACCATATTGATGTCCCCGCCGATCTTAACCCCTTATCAACCCAAGGTAATCCGTCATGAATTTTACCGATAAGCTAAAAAAAATAAACACCAAAACCTTAGCCGCACCCATCATAGTCATTATGATGATGGCTATGATGATTTTACCTATTCCTTCCTTTGTTTTAGATATTTTCTTTACCGTCAACATTTCCTTATCCATTATTGTTTTGTTAACGGCGCTGTATACCATTAGCCCATTGGATTTCATGGTTTTTCCAGCCGTCCTGCTGATAACTACCATGCTTCGACTTTCACTTAATGTTGCCTCAACAAGAATTGTACTCACAGAAGGCCACAATGGACCTGATGCAGCAGGAAAAGTGATTGAAGCGTTTGGACATTTCTTAATTGGCGGAAATTATCTGGTTGGCTGTGTAATTTTTATCATTCTGACCATCATTAATTTCGTCGTTGTTACCAAGGGTGCGGGACGTATTGCGGAAGTAGGGGCGCGCTTTGCTTTGGATGCCATGCCTGGCAAACAAATGGCTATCGATGCCGATCTTAATTCAGGCCTCATAGGCGAAGAAGACGCTAAATTACGAAGAAAACAAGTTTCCCAAGAAGCTGAGTTCTATGGCGCGATGGATGGTGCCAGCAAATATGTCAGAGGTGATGCTGTTTCAGGAATCATCATCGTGGTTATCAATATGATAGGCGGCTTGATAGTCGGTATGATTCAGCATGAACTTGATTTCAATAAGGCACTTGAAACCTACACCTTACTGGCTATTGGTGACGGTTTAATTGCCCAGATACCCTCGCTACTCATATCAGTTGCCGCCGGCGTAGTGGTTTCTAGAGTCGCTAGTGAGCAAGATCTCGGCACCCAATTCGTTACTCAGCTATTGGCAAAAGCGCAAATACTTTACATAACAGCAGGTATTGTGGGCGGCCTTGGCATAATACCCGGCATGCCACATCTTGCCTTTGGCATGCTGGCCTTAATTATTGCAGGAGGGGCTTATAAATTCCAGAATAAAAAACAAGACAATACTATATCTGAAATCGTTGCACCCAAGTTTATCTCACCAGACATGGAAGAAGTAACTTGGCAAGATGTTGCCCCAATTCAAACATTGAGCCTAGAAGTTGGCTATCGCTTAATTAGCTTAGTTAATGAACTTCAAGATGGAGAACTACTAAGAAGAATCAAAGGCGTGCGTCGTAAATTTGCTCAGGAAATTGGCTTTTTACCGCCTCTAGTGCATATTAATGACAACCTAGAATTAAAACCTACAGCCTACAAAATTAGCCTGAAAGGTGTTGAAATTGGCTCGGGTGAATCCTATCCTGGAAAGCTTCTTGCCATCAATCCTGGCATGGTTGCAGGTCCTTTAGCGGGAACAAAAGTGACTGATCCAGCCTTTGGCCTACCTGCTATCTGGATAGAAAACGACTTAAATGAACAAGCTCAAGCCATGGGATATACCGTTGTCAATGCAAGCACAGTGGTCGCGACACATCTTAATCATTTAATGGTTACCAACGCCGCCGACTTATTAAGTCGACAAGAAATTCAATCTTTACTAGAGCATATAGGAAAACAATCACCCAAACTAGTTGAAGACCTTATTCCCAAAATGCTACCTTTATCGATATTCCAAAAGGTACTACAAAACTTGTTGATTGAACAAGTTAATATCCGAGACATGAACACCATTATCGAAACCGTTTATGACTATGCCCAGCAAACACAAGATGCAACGCTATTAACAACCATGGTGCGTATCGCCTTGGGTCGAGCTATCGTCCAGCAAATCTTTCCTAGTGAACGAGAGTTGCCTATTATGGCCCTTGAAAATCAATTAGAACAATTACTATTACAAGCCATGCAAACCAATGGCTCAGAAGGCGAAGGAATTGAGCCTAGCTTAGCAGAAACACTTGCTTCACAAACGGCACTCGCCACTAAAAAACAAGAACAGCTTGGTTATATCCCTGTTCTTTTAGTCCCCTCCCCTTTACGATTTATGCTGGCTAGGTTTCTTCGTAAAAACCTACCGCAATTAAGAGTGTTATCACACGCAGAATTACCTAATGCTTATTCAATTAAAGTCACTAACCTTGTTGGCGCATTAACATGAAAATACAACGCTTTTTTGCAACAACTGTCAGTGAGGCATTATCTGCTGTACGTGACTCATTAGGGCCAGACGCTATTATTATTTCAAATCGCAATGTCTCAAATGGGGTTGAAATCTTAGCCTCACGCGAAGATGATCTAAGCTCAGCCATTGCAGAATCGGTAGAGGAACAAACCTATCAGCCCACGCCAGCAACGCCTAAAACATTAGATAAAAATCCGCCCAAAAAGCTGCCAGAAACCGCTAATCCTGATTCTCTTGTGAAGCGCTTATTTGAAGAAATACGAGAAATGAGAAGTTATCTGGAGCAACGGCCAGACGCCTCTTCAACTCATGAGGAAATGCCGCTCCATAGCAATCAATCTATAGTTTTTGGCGAATTACTAGCACTGGGTTTTAGTGCTAGCTTGGCTAGATACATGGCTGCAAACCTGCCCTTTGAATTAGCGGCCGATTTAAACAGTTGCCTACAATGGCTAAAAGACATCCTGCTTCATAATATAAAAACCCTTAATAATGAAGCAGAATTTCTTGATCAAGGTGGAATTTATGCCTTAGTCGGGCCTACTGGGATAGGTAAAACAACGACTTTAGCCAAGATTGCCGCTAGATTAGTATTGCGGCATGGCGCTAATAAACTAGCTCTAATAAACACCGATAGCTACCGAATTGGCGCACCTGAACAGGTTCGTATTTATGGCAAGATTCTTGGCGTTTCAGTATATCCTGTGCAAGATGAATCCGAATTAAAACTCACCTTAGAATCATTAAAAAATAAGCACACGATATTAATTGATACCGTAGGTATGAGTCAACGTGATCAAATGATTACCGAGCAACTCGCCTTATTAACAAATGTTAAGCAGCCCATTAAACGTTTGCTTTGTTTAAATGCTACCAGTTCAATCGACACCTTAAATGAAATAGTTGAGGCTTACCGAGGCACTGAATTAACCGGCTGCATATTAACTAAATTGGATGAAGCGGTAACCATCAGCAATGTTTTAGAGATACTGTTACGACATAAACTTAAATTATTTTATGTCGCCTCAGGGCAGCGAGTACCAGAAGACCTTGAATTGGCTGACCCTGAAAAACTCATTACTCAAATCTTTGAATATCGTCATGCTCGCAGCTCAACAAGACTAAAAGATCATGAGCTATCTCTAATAATGAAATAAAAATCCTATTAAAATAATCATGTCAAATAATCAACGTCTCGACCAAGCAGCAGGACTTCGTTGTTTACTGAGTAATAACACGACTCGGCAAACGGCTTTTGTATCAAGCCTGACCGCTCAGCAAAGAAAAAGCCTTTTGATTAATTTTTCTTCTTTATTAATGGAAAAAGGCTTTAATACCCATGTGGTAGATATCAATGAAGCCCCAGAAACTATCAACAACTTAAAAAATAACAACCATTTAATCGATGCCGTTACAGATGCAAACGTCAGCCATCCTGTAAATATCGTTATTGTTGATGTGCACCTAGATGACCTGAGTGTTGCCACCCTAAATATCCTAGCTGAAGGTGATATAGTAGTGGTTACAAATCCCGATACTGATGCCGTCAAATCAACCTACCTAAAACTTAAAACATTACACAAACACCTAAGCAATCATCAGTTTAAATTATTAATAGTGGATGCCACTTTCGAACAAGTGCAAGTCATTCAACAGAACTTAATGCGCACCAGTAGCCAGTTTTTAGGTTTAACATTACTACCCATTGGCTATATACAAAACAATGCTGGTTTAATAGATGAAGCAACTTGTGCTATTCATCCTGACTCTCCTACTGCACAGGCTTTTAAACATATTTTTGAGCAAGCACTAAAGACTGACATTGACTCCTTCCCTTCTAGGGCTGAAAGTTATGTATGATGCAACAGGTCGTTCTGAGAAAGAATCCATTTTTAGCAAAAATATCCCGCTAGTCCATAAAATAGCACATCAACTTAAAGCCAAACTGCCTGCCAATATTGACGAAGATGATTTGATTCAAGCCGGAATGATAGGTCTAATTGATGCCATACAACGCTTTGAAGATACCCAACAAGCACAATTCGAAACATATGCCACCTTGCGAATTCGTGGAGCAATGCTTGATGAATTACGCAATATGGATTGGTTGCCTAGACTAGTTCGAGATAATATGCGGAAAATTGAAAAAGCCATTTATGAATTACAGCGATTAAATCATGTCCATCCCACCGAAGCTGAAATTGCCCAACAACTTGAATTATCTATTAGTGATTATCAAAAGTTTCTGGCTAAAAACAGTGGCCATCAACTAATCTATATAGAAGATTTTCATAGTCAAGAAAATGGTGATCATTTTCTTGACAGCTATCAAACAGAAAATGACGATGACCCCTTAGCGGATCTTATCGAACAAGGCTTTCAAACCGCCTTATTCGATAGCATTGAATCGTTACCTGAGCGTGAAAAATTACTCATGGGTCTCTATTACCAAGAAGAACTTAATCTAAAAGAAATAGGTGCCATATTGAGCATTACAGAATCAAGAGTTTCACAAATTCATAGTCAAGCGATTAGTCGCATCAGAAGCACATTAAAGGAGAAAACATGGACTGGGGAAGTTTAATCGGGCTAGTTTTAGGCCTATTAGCCATTTTGTTTGGTCAAATGCTATTAGGTGGTCATATATTATCAATATTACAACCCTCGGCTCTGATCATAGTCTTGGGCGGTACCTTTAGCGCAGTTCTGTTACAAAATGGCTTTGTTAACCTGATGCGTGGTTTACGCCTGCTTCGCCGAGCTTTTAAGCCCTACGATGATTTTTATTCAGAACTCATCAGCACCATTCAAGCTTGGAGTTCGACAGCGCGATTAAACGGCTTCTTAAAACTGGATCATATGATTTCCGATCATCCTGATCCTTTTATTACCAAGGGCTTGCGACTGGTTGTCGATGGTATTGAACCTGCAAAAATCCGCGAAATTTTAGATATCGACATCAACAGCTTTGAACGCGAACAAAATTTAGTCATTAAGGTATGGGACGCGGCGGGTGGCTATGCACCCACCATGGGCATTCTAGGTGCGGTTTTAGGTTTAACCAATATTATGGAAAACATCTCTCAACCGGCTTTATTAGGACAAGGTATAGCTATTGCCTTTGTATCGACCATATATGGGGTTGGCTTGGCTAACTTAATATTTTTACCCATTGCCAATAAACTTAAACAGCATTTACAAATTGAAATACTTAAAAGAGAAATGCTAGCGCATGCCTTTTTATCTATCAGACAAGGTGAGCATCCTAGTTTAATTCAAGAGCGTATGAGCAGTTATTGGCATCAAAATCACAATTATGACTCGTAAACATTATCAAGAAATCCAAGACTCTCGTCATAACCAAGATCGTTGGCTAATCTCTTATGCTGACTTTATTACCCTAATGTTTGCGGTATTTGCCGTACTCTATGCGATGACAATTTTAGAGCATAACAAAAATGAATCCTCAGCCGTTGTTGCAAAAACCCAGCATCAAGCAAGCCCAGAAAAAGTAGCCCCAGCTATCAATTACGCTATGTTGGGTATAGAGCCTCAGGGCTTAGTGTCGTCACTCTTGCCCATAACCCCCATTAATTTAAGTGGCTTAACAACTGATGGCAGCCTTAGACCCCCATACATTTTTACGAAATCTAGCCCAACAGTATCAGCGCCTCAAGATAAACTGCTAGCAGACCCAAAACAGTTATTTATGAAACAGGAACAAACCCAAATTGACCTTATCATGAACCAACTACAACAAAACCTCGCGATTATGATTAAGCAAGGACAAATACATATCGACAAATCTAACTGGGGAGTTAGCGTAATTATTGATGCCAGCATATTGTTTAGCCCTGCTAATGCCGATCTTAATACACAATCCCAACAAATATTAACCTCCATCGCTACAATATTAAAAAATCAAACCCACAAAATTCGAGTTGAAGGTTATACCGATGACAAGCCGATTAATAACAGCATTTATGCCTCTAATTGGGAATTATCCACGGCGCGAGCCAGTGGTGTTGTACGTTTTTTAATAGCTCATGGTATTACTGATCATCGTCTAGCGGCCATAGGTTATGCAGGCACCCAGCCAATTGCAGATAACAACCTCAGCACAGGAAGAATGCAAAATAGACGCGTACAACTTATGATTCTTGCCAATACTAGCGACAATCTCAACACCCTAAACCGTAGTGGCGGGGTCGCTATAACATCTCATTAATCAATAGCCAATAATAAACAGTGATCTCGTGAAAGTAGCTTAAACCTCTGTCACTAGAGCCTTTTTTAACAACAATGTCCCACTTACTTTTGTGTAAAGTTATGCCAAATTTCAAACTTAGTTCAAATGCACTATTTTGTTTACTGATCATGCCCTGCCTAGCACATGGCCTTGACCTAGGCAAAGTCGATGTTTATTCCGGTTTACACGAAAACTTAAATGGCAAAATTGCCCTGCAATTATCACCCGAAGACCTTAACTCCAAAGCCATTATAGAAATAGCACCTGCCGAAACCATGTTACAGGCCGGCATCGTTTTCAACGACAATCTTCATAAAATTCACGTCAAACGCGTAGGCAGCAACATCAACGTTTTTTCCAGAACTGCACTAGAAAACCCTAAAGTCGACTTATTACTGAAGATAAGCTCTGATAAAGAGGTGAAATATCGTCGAGTGAATTTGAATCTAAACGAGCCAACAGGGCAGACAAATTTAGCAAGCTACCCAGCAGTGCAATCTGGACATGATACCAATCTACTAGATCAGCCGGCAAAAAAGAAAAAACTTGAGTACAGCGCTAAATATCAGTCCCCTAAAAAGAAAAAAACTGAATACAGTGCTAAAAACCAACCGCTCAATACAACTTCCTCTTCGTTACCAATTGTAGAACTCACAAACAACCAAGATCTGCTCACTGCAAACCTAAACACCATACCAACTAGTAATAATAATGCAGCCGTGCCTCCTGAAAACACAGCGCTAGCCTCTAACGATACAGCAGCCCAAATTCTTCCCCAAAGCACCGATGCGGTACAGCAATCTTTAGCCAACGTACCGCCACTAGAGGTACCGGTTCTTGCAGAAATAAAAACACCCACTCTAGTCGAACAAATTAAAACATTAGTAAAAACCAATAGTGTTGCTCTAAGTGCTTTTCTAATCGGTATTTTAAGTATTCTGGGCTACCAACGCTTTAAAGGCATTAAACTGCCAAAAAAAAATAGCCCGCAATTGTTTGATACCAACGCTGATGAGTACACTTACAAAGCCAACAGAGGTGCTGATAGCAAAATAGCGCTAGACGCTGACCTCAGCCAAACTGTAGAGCAGCCTATAAACAGTCACGAAAAAGCCAAACTATTTAACCCACACTATATAACCCCTCACAGCGACGATTTTGACTTCGACTTCGATTTCAACTTGCCTGACCGAAACAAGTCGACCACAGATTAAGGGCATGTAAATAAGATTGAGAAGGCTTTAGATAGAGCGTTATCTGTGCCTACCCCTACTTTTTGCCCTGAGTGATATTGCCAATCTATTAAAATGAAGGGCCGTTAGGAAATACTTCCAAGTATTTTTTAATGACTTCAACAACAGCAATTAAACTTAAACAGGCTGATAGCCTGTGGCCTTTGCCAAACTAAGCCCAGCATTATATAGAGCCCAAATGATACTCAAAGCGCTCAAATGAAGCTTGGCTTAAAATTAATTGTAGAAAGGGCTAAAGTTTTTTGAAACAGCTCCGTTAATAAAAGTAACCTTGTTAGAAACACTCAATAACATGGCTAAAACATACTTATTTAATTTACTGGAGAAACATCATGGCTTCTTTTATTAATACCAATATGGTGTCTTTGAATACTCAAAATAACTTGAGTAAATCACAAGACGCCTTAGCTCAATCAATTAAACGTTTATCAACTGGTTTACGTATTAACAGCGCGAAAGATGACGCTGCGGGTCTTGCGATTTCTAATCGTATGGATGCAACGATTCGTGGTCAAACCGTTGCGATTCGTAACACTAACGACGCGGTTTCTTTCTCACAAACAGCTGATGGCGCTTTAGCGCAAATCAACAACAACTTACAACGTTTACGTGAGTTAGCGGTACAAGCATCAAACGGTACTAACAGTGCTGGCGATAGAGAACTTTTGAATACAGAGTTTAACCAGTTACAACAAGAGGTAACACGTATTCAAAACAATACTGCGTTTAACGGTACTAACGCAATGCAAAGTAATTCAGTAACTGTACAAATTGGTGCAGGTACAACTCAATATGACAAAATATCAATCACAGGTATTGACTTAACTGATGTATCAGGTGCTACTAAAACTGATACTGTAACTTCAAGCACCTTTACTAGAGCACAATTTGATTCAGAAAAAGCTCAAATTGCTAAAAATGATGCTAATAGAGCCGCCAATTTATTTTTCAATGAAAGCAACGGTCATGTTTATGAAATAGTGAAAACTGGCAAAAACCTTGCAGATGCTACAGCCAATGCTGAATTAGCTAAATTTGGCGGTCAAAGTGGTTATTTAGCGACTATTGAAAATGCTGATGAAAATAGCTTCGTTTATAATAAAACTGGCGGTAACTGGACATGGATTAATGGTGGTGATGCTACTACTGAAGGTACTTACGTCTATGATGGCAATGCACCTGAAACTGGCGCTCTAACCTACAAAAAATTTGATGGTGGTGAGCCCAATAATTGGGGTAATGAAGATGGCGTGCATTTATGGGGCGGCGGTTCTTGGAACGATATTGGTATAGGCGCAGGCATTTGGTCGGCAATAGAATACGGCGGCACAGGCAGCACTACTGTCGATACAGGCCCTTCAGCTAAAATAACAACTTTAGGTACTGGTGCAACTACATTAGGCGCCTTTCAAGTCGACGATGGTGCTCCCCTAGCTGTTGCAATTGGCATGTTGGATAGTAATGGCTTGCAAATCCCAACTACAACTGGCACCCCCCCTGTACAAGCAAACCTGAATGCAGGCGCTTTCTTTTATCAATTAACTGATGGAGAACTAGGTTTTGAGGCTGACAATGAAAGCTTCAGTGCTGTACCTGGTGCACATATGGTGACTGAACTGACGCAAAAAGCGGCTGCTTCTGATCTTGCTGTCTACGGCAATGCCTCGGGTGTGAATATCTTAACTCAAGCCGATGCCTTATCTGCGATTGATTCCTTAGATAAAGCTATGCTACAAGTTAACGTTGCTCAGATTCAACAAGGTGCGACTCAAAAC
>CAMDNJ010000070.1 GCA_945902915.1 Crenothrix polyspora
GATGCGTAATATCAACGACTATATAATTAATTTCTATAATAGTCAGCGATTACATTCTACATTGGGATATGTTTCGCCCAATAACTATGAAGCCAATATGGCTATGAAACAACCTATCTCTGTGTCTTAAAAAACTTGACCACTACACTGTACTTCATTATGCCTAAGAAAGGGCAGCGTCCAAGGCGGATCGTAAGCGGCAGAACGTGCTGGCGATAAAGCTTTAAAGCCTTGCTGGTTTAGCCAAGTTGTTAAGATGTCGGCGTTTTTTTCAATACCCGATTCACAAAGACTGCCCGTGTACTGAATAACCGCGACTTTTTTTGCGGGTAGTTCTTTAATAATGACCACCTTATCATTAGGTATAGGCGCAGTTGCAACGGAATAGCCCTTAGGGAGTACAAATGCCATTAGCCAGCGGTCTTCAGATTTTTGCTGAATAACCGGCGCTGTCATGGCTAGGGTTTCAGCTTGTTGTTCTTGAATAACCGGTGCTGTCATCGCCAAGCTTTGTTGTTTTTGGTTGTTGCCAAAAATATAGCCGGCAAGCCGTTTAAAGCCTTGGTTACTGGCGTTTTCATAGTCGGCTGCTATTTCTGTTTCGGCGACTAGCAGCGTTGGATAGTGTCTGATTTGAATGTTGCCAACTTCATTGACTACTTGATAGCTGGGTTGGTCTGCCGTTCGTATGCCAAACACACTGCAGCCTGTTAGGAAAACGGTAGTTAAAATAGCGATTAATTTCTTCATAGCATGACTCGGTTGCATAGCGGCTATAAATAGCCACAGGAATTATTCTGTAAAGTGGCTATGATAGCGAAAATTACTGATTTAACCTATGTGCAAAAATAGAAAGTTCATCGTTAGCTTAATAGCTGATGTTTCGCAGTCCTTCTGCGCTTTAAAAAAAACAAATAAATGAGGAGTCGCTATCGCGACACTTGTTTTAATCGGGTTATCGCACCCGAAGGCGAGATACTTTCTTTTGCTCCGCTAAAAGAAAGTATCCAAAGAAAAGGCGGCTCGATTGCAGCTAGCTCCTGCGCTCCTCGGTTTTGTCGGGGGGCGGTAGAGAGGGCGTCCTGCCCTCCTAACGCCTCGCGGCATCCATGCCGCGACCCTTTGGGCTAATCCCAACAAAACCTGCGGTGCTAGTCGCGGCAAACGAGAGTATAACGACGTTACTGTGTAATGTCAGATTGTACTTCCTATGCTTTTGCTATCGGATAGTTGGGTAAAGATAAAACTGATCCCAGCCTAACTAGGCTATGCTGTGGACTATAATTGAATAGTTGCTTGATTTTCGAACATAAATAAACTTAATATAGTCGCCATTTATGTGACCACGGTATTTCAAGATCTTCTTAAAAATGAATAATAATGCTTTGCTAGGCTCATCATAAATATCGATAAGCTTTAGTAGAAATATCGGTTCATAACCTTAATTACTTAACCAGTTCCTTAAACTTGCATATTCTGATGAAAAGAAAGTTAGCCATTATATTTGTAGTTGTATTGCTCTTTGCCGTTAACTTTAGCATCTGGAGTTATATTAATAACCCTTTACAACTGCAGTCGTGGACTAAAACGACCATGGGTGTTACTTACGATCCCATGCGTAAGCAAGATACACAGACCGGTAATACTTATCCTAGTATTGAGGATATGGATAGTGACTTAACTTTGCTAGCTGATAAAGTTCATGCGGTCAGAACCTATAGTATGCTTAAAGGCCAAGATAGGATTCCAGAGCTCGCTGCTAAGCATAATTTGAATGTGACCCTAGGTGCATGGATAGACGCTAATCTGGAAAAGAATCGTCTAGAAGTTGATAAGTTAATTGAAGTGGGTCGCCTAGGTAACCCTAAAGTTATTCGCTTGATGGTCGGTAATGAGGTGTTATTACGTGCCGATATCCCTAAAGCGGCACTGATTGACTATATCCGTGAAGTCAAAAAGAATAGCTCGCGTCCAGTGAGTACTTCGGAGACTTGGGATGTCTGGTTAAAAAATCCTGATCTTGTTGATGAAGTCGATTTTATCGCCATACACGTTTTACCCTTCTGGGAAGGTATACCGGCCGATGAAGCCGTTGATTATGTTTTTGCTAGATATCATGATGTACAACAGGCTTATCCTAATAAACCTATCATTATTACCGAAGTAGGCTGGCCCTCAGATGGCCAACCTTTTAAACATGCGACGGCTTCAATCTCTAATCAAGCTAGGTTCTTACGGGAATTTCTTAACCGAGCAGATGCCGAAAAAGTAACCTATTACATCGTTGAAGCTTTTGATCAGCCTTGGAAAAAATCGATAGAAGGCTCTGCTGGTGCTTATTGGGGTATTTTTAATGCCGACCGCCAGGCTAAATATCCCATGGATGGTGATGTGCTGACTATGCCTACCTGGCGTAATTGGGCGACTGGGGCTGCAGCTATTAGTATGGTATTAATGGGCTTGTTCTTGTTTACACGCAGTACCTTAAAACTACCGGGTGTGGTGTTCTTCGGCTTAATCGCTAATTTGGCGGTATCTGTTATTTTTTGGTCAGCGTCTACAGGGGCTCAGCAATATCAAACGAATATCAGTATATTATTTTTGGGTCTGATGCTGCTCATGCAGTTTATGGCCGTGGTTATCTTGTTAATAGAAGCCTTGGAAATTGCTGAAGTCATTTGGCATAAAAAAACAGCCAGAACCTTTCAGCCCTTAACGCCCAGCGCTGATTTTAAATATCCTAAAGTGTCCTTGCACTTGCCTATCCACAATGAGCCGCCGATGATGGTGCGCAAAACCCTAGAAGCTTTGGCTAAGGTTGATTATCCCAATTTAGAAGTATTGGTGATGGATAACAACACTAAAGACCCAGCTATTTGGGAACCCGTGCGTGATGATTGTCTACGCTTAGGACCTATGTTTCGGTTTTTCCATTTGGAAAACTGGCCGGGCTTTAAGGCAGGAGCGATTAATCATGCGCTGGAACAAACCGCAGCAGATGCAGAAATTATTGCCGTTATCGATAGTGATTATGTGTTGTCACCCGATTGGCTAAAATGCATGGTGCCTTATTTCGATAATGAAAATGTCGGTTTTGTGCAGTCACCACAAGATTATCGTGACCGTGATCAAAGTGCCTTTAAGTCTTTTTGTTATTGGGAATATGCTGGCTTCTTTAATATCGGCATGGTGCAACGTAACGAATACAATGCTATCATCCAACATGGCACCATGACCATGATTAGAAAGTCAGCCTTATTAGAGGTTGGTAATTGGGCAGAATGGTGTATCTGTGAGGACAGCGAATTGGGTTTGCGTTTGTATGAAGCAGGCTATGATTCGGTTTATGTGAAGGATTCTTTTGGTCGCGGCTTGATGCCTGACACCATGTCCGGTTATATGACCCAGCGCTTTCGTTGGGTTTATGGGGCGATGCAAATTATCAAAGGTCATTGGCGCAGCTTTTTACCCAGCAAGAAATCGCCCTTAACGGCCGCACAACGTTATTATTTTATTGCTGGCTGGTTACCTTGGTTTTCTGATGCGCTGGCCTTGTTATTTACCACGGCCAGTTTGGTGTTAACGGCCATTATATTGACTGATCCGATACACAGCGAGTTACCCGCTAATGTGTTTTTATTGCCGACCGTGGGTTTATTTAGCTTCAAAATATTACGAGGCTTATGGCTATATCAAGCCCGAGTGCCTTGTTCAGTATGGCAATCCTTAGGCGCGGCTTTAACAGGCTTGTCTTTAACGCATACCGTAGCGAGAGGCACGGTGCAAGGTTTGTTTACTTCAGGCAAGCCGTTTATGCGCACGCCTAAATATGAAAAACAAGGACCTTTATTTGCCGGCTTGATGACCATCAGGCAGGAATTGTTTTTATTGATATTGTTGAGTTTGGCTATCTACGGGATGTGTTCCATAGAGCATTTTGATAACTTAAGCGGTAAATTATGGATTGCGGTTTTATCCGTACAAGCAGTGCCTTATGTGGCGGCATTAGTGACCTTGTTGATTAGTATTGCGCCGAATTTTGGCCGTAAATCTAAGTTATTGGCTGAAGAGTTGGATGAGTGAGATTCAAGGCTAAAGGCTAAAGGCTAAAAGAGCTTATATGTGGTTTTTTTCGCCTTTAGTCTTGCACCTTTTACCTGTTCTCCAAATAATTGTGTTGTTAATAGCCCCACCTTATCACCAGGAAAAAGCAAATGCCCCTTATCCGCCAAGACGACTTTATTCAAAGTATCGCTGACTCACTACAATATATTTCTTATTATCATCCGCTAGACTTCATCCAAGCTTTAAATACGGCTTATCAAAAAGAGCAAAGTCCAGCAGCCAAAGATGCCATGGCGCAGATCCTAATTAATTCGCGGATGTGCGCTGAAGGCCATAGGCCGATATGTCAGGATACCGGCATAGTCACGGTGTTTTTAAAAATCGGCATGGCCGTGCAGTGGGCAAGCGATCTAAGTGTTACCGAGATGGTTAACGAAGGTGTACGTCGTGCTTATCGTAATCCTGATAATGTCTTAAGAGCTTCGATACTTAAAGATCCAGCAGGAAAACGTATTAATACTGGCGATAACACGCCAGCGGTGGTGCATATGGAAGTAGTGCTAGGCGATACCGTGGAAGTTAATATTGCGGCTAAAGGCGGTGGCTCTGAGGCCAAGGCCAAGTTTATGATGCTTAATCCTTCAGATAGCATTACTGATTGGGTGCTTAAAACCGTACCCACTATGGGTGCAGGCTGGTGTCCTCCCGGCATCTTAGGCATAGGCATCGGTGGTACGGCTGAAAAAGCCATGTTACTAGCCAAAGAAGCTTGTATGGAATCCATCGATATTCAAGAGTTGATAGCACGCGGCCCCAGCAACGCCTTGGAAGAACTGCGCTTAGAACTATATGAAAAAGTGAATGCCTTGGGTATAGGTGCGCAGGGCTTGGGTGGTTTAACAACGGTGTTGGATATTAAAATTAAAGATTACCCAACTCACGCGGCTAATAAACCCGTCGCTATGATTCCTAATTGCGCCGCCACTCGTCACGTACACTTTGTCTTAGACGGTTCCGGTGTGGCTGAATTTAAAGCACCTAGGTTGGAAGATTGGCCTAAAATAACTTGGGAGGCAGGTGCGAGTGCGCGAAGGGTGAATCTGGATACGCTCACGCCTGCTGAAGTCGCTACCTGGCAGTTGGGTGAAACCTTGTTATTGAGCGGCACCATGCTCACCGGTCGTGATGCAGCGCATAAACGCTTAACGGATATGATAGAGCGTGGCGAACCACTGCCTGATAATGTCGACTTCACCAATAAATTTATCTATTACGTAGGCCCCGTCGATCCAGTGCGTGATGAGATCGTTGGTCCAGCCGGCCCTACGACCGCGACACGCATGGATAAATTTACCGAAACCATGTTGGCTCATACCGGCTTGCTGGGCATGATAGGTAAAGCCGAACGCGGCCAGATCGCCATAGATGCCATCAAGAAACATCAGGCTGTTTATTTGATGGCCGTCGGTGGTGCGGCTTATTTGGTGTCTAAAGCCATACGCAAATCCCGTATCGTAGCTTTTGCCGATCTAGGCATGGAAGCTATCCATGAATTTGTGGTTGAGGATATGCCGGTGACTGTCGCTGTCGATACCCAAGGTAGTTCTATCCATCAAACAGCGCCGATTATATGGCAGAATAAAATAGCTAAGATTCCCGTGGTTGAAGCATAGTCGTCGCTTGTAACTTTCTGGGTACTTGTAGTAAAACAGCTTCAGCTGTTTTAAAACGCTGAGCTTAAGCTCAGCACTCCATATAAACGGCTTCTGATTAACCGTGGAGTCGCGTGGATAAGCGCTAGCGCATCCGCCAAGACATGGCATTGTGTGCGACACTCATCGAGTTTGTAGACTAAAGGGTCTCGATCATACTAATATTCCTGTTATTCTGATATCGTAGTTGCTGAGCAACTCTTTTTAAACAGATGATTGTTTTAAGGGTTCTATAGCAAGTAGCCTCGATAAAACGCAGTGCACTCGAGGAAATAGCAATATCATCAATCTTAGCCAATTGCCTTCATAAAGAAGCATAAGCACTAGAATGCCACTTCGTACAAATCCCTATTAATTGATGATGTCAGTAGTTCTACGGATAGACAGACCTAGTGCTGGGATAATAAACTCTGCACCCTAGCTGGTTAGTTAGCACAATAGGCTTAACGTTTTTTTAGCTTAGCGATTGTTAATAGCTAAGTCGTTAGGTTTAGTGAGGTACACGGTCGTTTTCTAAAATCATTCTGTTCATTGCAAAGCAAAACTAGGTCATTTACTGGAAGACTCATGTCGACTTTTTGAACGTTCATGACGGCTAATGGAACCTTTAGGGTAGATAGTTGAAGGGCTACGAGCCTATTTTTTAATGTAGTCCACGGTCATGGTACTTTTTTCTACAGGATTTATAGTTCGCCGAACAGTCACGCAATATTTTTGGACAAGCATTAGGCTTCTCTTAAGGGGCGTAGACGGTTTTAAAGTCGACTAAAACGGATCCAAAAGCTTAAGCGACGAGTTCTAAATACCCATTAACGAATGCTAAAACCTAGTAGACGGTTTAGCTAACGCTGAAAATCACAACGTAGTCACCGGCAGTTTTTTTTATACACGATTATTAAATCAATTAAGGAATTTACTATGTCTGATTTTGTACCGACTACCGATAATGATTTATTGGTCTGGTTTGATCATTTTTTAACTCAAATGCGTGCCGATCATGAGATCGCTGCGACTGATTTAGCGGCATTGACGGCCGCTAATGCAGATTTTCACGCTAAGATTAAGCATCTTAATAATGCCGCATCCTTAGCTAAACAAGCGACGGCTGATAAAAATGATTGCCGTAATAATGTCGTTAATCTAATCAGGGCAGAGGCGCGCAGGATTAAAGCAAGGTCGAGCTATAGTGACGGACAGGGGGCTCATTTGGGTATTGTAGGCATAAGAGATAGTCATGATTTGAGTGTCTCTCATCCTGAATTGAGCGGAACTGATCAGGCCGATGGTGTGGTCACCTTAAATTTCAGTAAATATACTAGTGATGGCGTCAATATTTATAGCAAGCGTGACAATGATGCAAATTGGCAATTGCTTAGTCGAGCCAGTATTTCGCCTTATATGGATGTGCGGCCTTTATTAGAAGTTGGTAGGCCTGAGCTACGTCACTACAGAGCTGTTTATATCTTGAAAGACCAAGAAATTGGTCATTATAGTGCGGAGTTGGTGGTTAACTGTAGGCCTTAGGGCTTATTAGCGGTAGCTGTGATGGTTTCAAGTTATATAGCCTATCTAATGTATCTTTGTCTGATAAAGCTGTCATAGCACTCTTCGAATCTGGCAATCAATAAGATAACAGTGCCTGTTAAAAACAAAAATATGACGAGCTACTATTATGCTATTTAACTCCTATTTCTTCATCCTTGTTTTCTTACCGATAACGCTGTTAGTATTTTTTGCCTTAGGCCAAAAAGGCCAGCAAAGACTGGCCCTAGTCTGGATGGTCTTTGCCTCTTTGTTTTTTTATGGCTGGTGGAATCCTGCTAATTTGGCTTTGATTATGACCTCCATATTATTCAACTATGCTATCGGAACGATATTGAGTAGTGATCGTCGCCATCATGCCATCCGCAAGGGCGCTTTTGTATTTGGCATTACCGCTAACTTGGGGGTGTTAGCTTATTACAAGTATGCTAACTTTTTTCTGGAAAGTCTGAATGTCGCTTTAGGGTCTGGCTACACGCTGATTGAGATCATTCTTCCTCTAGGAATTTCCTTTTTTACCTTTACCCAAATAGCCTTCCTTGTCGATGCCTATCGGGGCGAGGTAAAGGAATATAATTTCTTGCATTATGCTTTGTTTGTGACCTATTTTCCGCACCTTATTGCCGGGCCAGTGCTGCATCACAAAGAAATGATGCCTCAGTTTGGGCAGGCAAGCATCTTTCGTTTTGATGCCGTTAATTTTTCTGCCGGATTGACTTATTTTGTGCTCGGTTTATTCAAGAAAGTCATAGTGGCTGATGGTATTGCCAGCTTTGTGGGGCCGGTATTTACGGTCGCCTCAAAAGGTCTGCCGCTTTTATATATGGATGCTTGGTGTGGGGCTTTGTCTTATAGCTTCCAGTTGTATTTTGATTTTTCCGGTTACTCTGATATGGCCATCGGGCTGGCTCTGATGATGGGACTCCGCCTACCTTTGAATTTCAATTCGCCTTACAAGGCCGTCAATATTATCGAATTTTGGCGGCGTTGGCATATGACATTGTCGCGTTTTCTGCGTGATTATTTATATATTTCCTTGGGTGGAAACAAAAAAGGTGAAATACGTCGTTATGCACATCTTATGATCACCATGTTACTGGGTGGGCTTTGGCATGGTGCTGGTTGGACCTTCGTGATTTGGGGCGGCTTGCATGGATTTTATCTAATAGTTAATCATGGCTGGCAAGCCATTCGTAGAGGGTTTGGACATGATTTGACAGTCACTACTTGGTGGGGCCGAGGATTGTCGACCTTACTCACTTTTTTAGCAGTGATTGTCGGCTGGGTCTACTTTCGTTCTAATAATATTGATACGGCTCATCATATCCTTAAGAGCATGGCTACAATTCCCGAATTTCGACTCTCAAGCTTTTATTCAGAACGGGTTTCTAATTCAGCGCTTGCGCATTGGGCTGGACTTGCTGGCTTAGAAACTAGTGCAGAGTTGATGCTAGTCTTCGCCATAGCAATGCTAGCAGCTATAGCCTTTTTTGCGCCAAATACGCAAGAAATCATGGGGCGCTATTACTGGCAGCCCCGTGGTTGTCCAGAACGTGTGCCGTCAACTATTAACGGACTGTGGTCGCCGAGTTTGCTTTGGGCTTGTTTTATCAGTGTAGCGGCAACATGGTCTGTGCTTGAACTGACTCAGCTCAGCGAATTTTTATATTTCCAATTCTAATGAACATAAAAAAACAAGAGTACCGATACTTACGGTGGCTGTCTCTGGCTATAGTAGGTTTTATATTACTAGTGGCGGGATTTAACTGGCTCGTGAATCCATTCAGCATTTTCGATGCGCCCGCTATTTCGGGCTTCAATGCCAATAAACCTGACTATATTAGTTATCTTAGACTGACCCATGCCTATCGAGTCGAGCGGCTTAAGCCTGAATGTGTCCTGCTAGGTACTTCGCGTACCGGCCGAGGTCTGTCTCCTGCACATCCTGGGCTTGCGAACTTGAAGTGCTATAACATGGCGTTACCGGCGATGAGTATCTACGAAATGCGGCGCCATCTACAGCATATCCAGGCTGTACAAGCTCAGAAATTAGTGATTTTAGCGGTGGAATTACGTTTGTTTAATCCGGACTCTGGTGCCAGTGATGCACTTTTCGAAAAACGTTTGTTAGTTGATGCGGACGGGCATAGGCAATTTAAGTTTTTTTCTGCACAGCTGCCTGATTTGGCTTCGTCTTTGGTCTCTATGTCTGCCTTGCAGGCCAGTGTAACCACTCTTCGTAAGCAATCATGGCTTAAAGATACATTGGCTACAGACGGATATTGGGCACCTCTTACTAATCGCGCAGATCACGCTAAGATGTTTAGGGCCTATACCCGAAAAAGCGCTGAGCAATTTGCAGAGATAAAACCACAAGAGGATGTTTTTCGCAAGAATTTGGAAGAGCTACGCTTGTTGCTGCGAGAAACTTATGGTCTAGGTACTGAAGTCAAACTGATCATCCATCCTAGTCACGCCTGGCACTGGCAGACACTGTGGTTTTCAGGTTTATGGCCACGTTTCGAAACTATGAAGCGGCAACTGCTAAGCATTAATGCTGAAGAAGCCGTGCGGGCAGGCCATAAAGCTTATCCTATTTGGGATTTTAGTGGCTCTTATGGCCCGGCTTTGGAAGCGATACCCACAAATCTGCATGAAACCATGCACTGGTTTTGGGAGCCGGTGCATTACAAAAATGCCCTAGGGGATAGGCTATTGAATCAAGTCATGGATGTAGATATAAATGATGCTAAGACCGCCAATTTTGGTGTTCGCTTAGATGAAGCGGGGTTAGAAGAGCATTTGACCCGCTTACGTAACTTACAGAAAAAATATGCGGAAAATCATCCTGAGCAGATGACGCAAATCAAAGCTCTGATGGCTGAGGCGACCGGTAGTTTGACTTCAGCGGCAGTCGGGCCGTGACCTTTGGGCTAATCCAACTAGCTTGTCAGCAGTTATACCAAGATTGTTTAGTGGTTTTTTCATGTCACTAAATGATTCCTTAGCATTAACTGAACAGAATCTTTTTATGAAAGCCTATGTTGCCTAAGGTACTGTTGTATAGGACGATGAGATTATTCTTTCGCCTGATAGACTTTATCTTCGTGGTCGTCGGTACTAAACCAGAGTAATGATGGTTTTCTCGGCTAAGGTCTTTAGTATGTCCAAGCCAGCGCTGATGATAAGTTCAGGGTTGGGATGCTGCGATTCTACAGCGAGTTGTTGTAAGCAATCGGCTGTTAATATAGCTTCCTCAACTTGAATCAGTTCCAATAAGCGGTAGGTTAATGCGGTGATTTCTATGAAGTTAACGTCATCTTCAGCGTTTCGATAAACAACGATAAAAGTCGGTTGTGTCGAGGCTGCTAAAGGTAAAAAATCTGGACCTATTTTATGGACAGGATATTGATAGGCTAAGGGCCAGGCTAAAGGTGACAGGGCAATAGTTTGATTAAGCAGATCATCCAGATGCTTAGTTTGAGTGACGGTTTCCTCTTTAGACGTCGCTAAGGCCATTTCTACCCATTCATAATGAGCCAGTTCCAACATAAAGGGAAAGTCATCATCGCACTGGCGTTCATGTTGCAAATAGGCTAGAAACTCTGAGGGGATTTGTAAAAAATACGGCGTGTGGCAGGGGTGTTTAGCGTAAAAATCTTGGACTAAAGCTAACCATTGTTGGTCATCGAGTAGGGCGCGTAACACCGGAAAATTGCCGGACAAAAAACCTTCGATATTATTAAAGAATAAGCTTCTGTACATGGCCATGCGGGGTTCTGCGACATCAACAGGCTTAGGGTTGTGCTGTGGATCTCTGATATAAGCGGCAAAGGCGAGTTGCGTGCTTTTAAAGTCTGTTTTGGTGTTTTTCATACGCTGTAGCCATGAGCGTTTTGTAGCGTTTTGATAAGGTGTATTTCTTTCAGTAATTCAGGGATAGCGGGAATGTTGAAGTCACGTTCTAGCAAGGTCGGGAACACCCCATAAAGTTGATAGGCTTGATCTAACAGTTGCCAGACGGGGTCAATAATGTCCGCACCATGAGTATCGACTAAAAAATCATCGGCTTCTTTATAATGCCCAGCAATATGAGCATAAGCAATGCGCTGTGCGGGCATGGCTTTTAAAAAAGCCTTGGCATCATAACCATGATTAACGCTGTTAACATAAATATTATTAACATCCAGTAATACTAGGCAGTCGGCTTCTGCAACCACGGCATTAAAAAAATCAATTTCAGTCAGTTCTTGGCCGGGAGCGGCGTAATAAGACACGTTCTCGATGGCGATTTTTTGTTCTAGTATATCTTGCACACGTTTAATCCGCGTAACGACATGTGATACGGCTTCCGAAGTAAAGGGTATCGGCATCAGATCATATAAATGGCCGCCTAGGCTGCAATAACTCAGATGTTCACTGTACAGTTTAATCTGATGATCGGCCATGAAGCGTTTAATGTCATGGACCAGTTGCTCATCTAAGGCATCAGTGCTGCCTATGGATAAGGATAAGCCATGACAGATAAAATCAAAGCGTTCAGTCATCGCGCGTAGAGCTTTACCGGATTTTCCGCCCATACCTATCCAATTTTCTGGAGCGATCTCATAAAAACTGACGGCTTGCAAAGGTGTTGCTAGTAATTGATTGAGTAGCGGTCGTCTAAGACCTAAGCCGGCGCCATGAATGAGGTGTGAAGTGGTGTCCATAAGAACATCTGTACGTGGTAGACTAAAAATTGGAAGGCATGAGCACATGCCTTCCATTAAAGCGTTTAAGGCTTAAGCAATGCTAAGCCTTAACGTTTATTTTGTATGTATAACTACAGGTGCTGGCGTATTCATTTTATCGCCACAAGCGCCTTCTTTACCTTTCATGGATTCGTTTTTCATCATTTCACCACAAGCGCCTTCTTTGCCTTTCATCATAGCGCCGCAAGCTTGTTCCATACCTGGTTTCATTTTGCCGTCTTTCATCATGTCGCCGCATGAAGCTTCAGACGCTTTTGCTGCTGGTGCAGCTGCCGCTGCCGCAGGTTTTGCATGTCCTGCACAAGCACCTTCTGGCGCTTTAGGTTTAGCCATGCCGCCCATTGCAGCGCCACAAGCCATTTCAGCAGCCGCTTCTGCAACTTGCATATAACCGCTATTGAGTTCTGTCATGCCGAAAGGATTGGCTTCTGCGCTAACGTTAGTTGCAGCAAAAGTTGAAAGTAAAGCGGCGCCCATTGCCGCAGCTAAAGGTGATTTATTCATTGATTTCATATTAACTCCTGAGATTATTATAAATATTCGACCGTCAGATGTATCGAATGGCACTATCATACCAAAGACCTCTTAATAAAGAATGAATATCCTTTGATTAGATGTGTAGTGCGAGGACTGATTTGAGAAAATAGGCTTTTCGTTTACTCTAAGTGGTCATTGTCACGCCCTTAAGCGCATTAAATAGAGGGCTTAGGTAGCTAAATATGTAACTCATACAGAACCATTATCATGAATAAAAACAAACGTCAGGCCATCTTTGATAAGTTGGCTGAGGCGATACCTGACCCTAAAACAGAGTTAAATTATAGCAGTCCGTTTGAGCTACTGATCGCGGTGGTTTTGTCAGCACAAGCTACGGATAAAGGTGTGAATAAAGCCACGGCTAAGTTATTTGCGGTTGCTAATACGCCGGAGACCCTAGTGGCTTTGGGTTTGCAAGTTTTAAAAACCTATATTAATAGCATAGGTTTATATAACACTAAGGCTGAACATATTATTAGACTTTGCGAACAAGTCATCCATTTGCATGCAGGACAGGTGCCCGAAACGCGCATTGAGCTAGAGGCCTTGCCCGGTGTGGGTAGAAAAACAGCCAATGTGATTTTAAATACGGCTTTTGGTCAGCCCACTATTGCTGTGGATACCCATATCTTCAGGGTGGCTAATCGTACTAAAATTGCCATCGGTAAGAATGTAACGGTAGTGGAGCAAAACTTGGATAAGGCCGTGCCTAAAGCGCATAAGCAAAATGCCCATCATTTACTCATCTTACATGGTCGCTATACCTGCATCGCCAGAAAGCCGCGTTGCCAGAGCTGCGTTATTGAAGATTTGTGTGAGTTTGATGGCAAGTTAATCGAGTAGTTTTTTTTAACGCTATGATTCGATCAATATTAGGGCTAGCAACTTAAATCGGGACAGTTTGAGCGCAGACGAAGGGTGAAAGACGAAAGGCGAAATATACATGTCTATCATCTTAAGGCTAAGCTTAGCTTTCGTCCTTAATCTTTCGCCCTTTGTCTATGTCTATGCTTAGTGTTTAAAAGTGAAGGTTTAAGCTAAACTGTTGCGCCTTAAGT
>CAMDNJ010000071.1 GCA_945902915.1 Crenothrix polyspora
ACGTAGCGTAACCCCACATTTCGTAGGCTATTTTGTCGGGTTACGCTATCGCTAACCCGACCTACAAAATATAAAGATGAATAATGTTTAACTGGAGCTTGAATTGAAACCGGTAAAAGTAGGTGTATTAGGATTGGGTACAGTGGGCGGTGGTACCGTTAATGTCCTAAAGCGCAATGCAACAGAAATTGCAAGGCGCGCGGGTAGGGAAATCACCATTACTCGTGCTTCAGTTAAAGACTTAGATAAACAACGTATCTGTGATACTCAGGGTATTATCTTAAGCACTGATCCTATGGACATTATTAATGATCCTGAGATTGATATCGTTGTGGAATTGATCGGTGGAGATGGTCCGGTTAAAGATTTGCTATTAAAAGCGATCAACAACGGTAAGCATGTCGTTACAGCCAATAAATCATTGATTGCCTTACATGGTAATGAAATCTTTGCTAAGGCCAGTGAAAAAGGCGTTATTGTCGCTTTTGAAGCGGCGGTTGCCGGTGGCATTCCCATTATTAAAGCCATACGCGAAGGCTTAAGTGGCAATCAAATTGAATGGTTGGCCGGTATTATTAACGGTACCGGTAATTTCATTTTGACTGAAATGCGCGATAAAGGCCGAGAATTTAATGATGTCTTAGCCGAGGCTCAAGCCTTAGGTTATGCAGAAGCTGACCCTAGCTTTGATATCGAAGGTATTGATGCCGCTCATAAATTGACCATATTAGCATCGATTGCTTTTGGTATTCCCTTGCAGTTTGATAAAGTGTATACAGAAGGTATTACTGAAATCACTCGTTTAGATGTTGAGTATGCTAATAAATTAGGTTACCGAATCAAACATTTAGGCATTGCCAGAAAAATGCCTAATGGCATTGAGCTTAGAGTCCATCCCACCTTAATTCCAAAGCGTCGTTTAATTGCTAATGTCAATGGCGTGATGAATGCCATCGTCATTAAAGGCGATGCCGTAGGGCCTAGTCTTTATTATGGTGCTGGTGCGGGTGCAGAGCCTACTGCTTCAGCAGTCGTCGCAGATTTGATTGATGTCGCTAGGGCATTAACCAGTGATCCTGAAAATCGCGTGCCGCATTTGGCCTTTCAGGCTGATTCTTTAGTCGATATTCCTGTGTTAGCGTCTGATCAATTTAAAACAGCCTATTATTTACGCTTAAATGCTGAAGATAAACCAGGTACCTTAGCAGACGTTACCCGTATCTTAGCTGATCATCACATTAGTATTGAAGGCATCATACAAAGAGAGCCTTTAGATGATGCTCCGGCTGTGCCCATTATTTTGTTGACTGAAATTACCATGGAACATGAAATGAATGCGGCGATTAGCAAAATCGAAGCACTAAAAACTGTGACCGGAAAAGTCAATCGTATCCGTTTAGAAACCTTGAGATAAATAGTCATGTCTACCCATAAACACCATACCGGTTTAATCGCACGTTATAGAGACCGTCTACCGGTAAGTGCTAATACCCGCATCATCAGTTTAAATGAAGGCAATACGCCGTTGATTGAATTGCAAAACATCCCTAGATTACTAGGTAAAGATGTAAAAATTTATGTTAAGTATGAAGGCTTAAATCCAACCGGTTCTTTTAAAGATCGTGGTATGACTATGGCGGTTACCAAAGCGGTAGAAGAGGGTAGTCAGGCTATTATCTGTGCCTCTACGGGTAACACTTCTGCCGCTGCTGCTGCCTATGCCGCACGAGCTGGTATTAAAGCCTTTGTATTAATTCCTGACGGTAAAATAGCCCAAGGTAAATTGGCGCAAACTTTAATGTACGATGCCACTACCATTCAAATTAATGGTAACTTTGATCAAGGCATGGCCTTAGTTAAAGAAGTGGCAGAACAAGCCCCCGTCACGATTGTTAACTCCATTAATCCTTATCGTATTGATGGCCAAAAAACTGCCGCTTTTGAAATTGTCGATGACTTAGGTTTTGCGCCCGATTATCACTGCTTGCCAGTGGGTAATGCCGGTAATATCACGGCTTATTGGAAAGGCTATAAAGAATATGCCACCGATAGAGTGTGTAGTAATCGCCCTATCATGTGTGGCTATCAAGCTGCAGGAGCTGCCCCCTTTGTGGCAGGGCACATGATTGATAATCCAGAAACCATAGCCACCGCTATACGTATCGGTCATCCACAATCTTGGGATTTCGCTTGGGCAGCACAACAAGAGTCTGGCGGCTGGTTTGACAAGTTTAGTGATGATCAAATTTTAGTTGCACAAAAGATGCTTTCACAATATGAAGGCATCTTTTGCGAGCCTGCATCAGCGGCTTCATTAGCCGGTGCCATGCAAGACATCAGTTCTGGCAAAATACTCGAAGGCAGTATTATCGTCTGCACGTTAACAGGCAATGGTTTAAAAGATCCTGATGTTGCTATCAACCAATGTGCTTCAAGCCGTCCGGTCACTATAGAGGCTAGTTTGGATGCTGTTAAGCGAGCTATCTTGGATAATTTATAATGTAGGTCGGGCACATCTTTTCGTGCCCGACCTACATTACTGATACAAGCGTCGGGCAACGATAAAACTGTTACCCGACTTACCTTGATTGGTGCTTTTTTATTAATGAAATAGAGCTTACCATCCTGTGCAATCAAAACCGACTAAACCCTCCTATACCTGGGGCACGATCTATCGTATTGCCTTAGAGCATAAAAAAGCGCTGATTTATTCTCATTTCATTGCTGTTTTAGCGATGATGGCCAGTGTACCTGTGCCGTTGTTGATGCCGATGTTAGTGGATGAAGTCTTGCTTAAAAAGCCCGGCGTGGCGATGAGCCTCATCAACCCTTTGTTTCCTGCAGAATATCACCAACCCATTTTGTATATCGCGGTTGTTTTAGTCGTCAGTTTAATGCTGCGCATCATAGCCATCATCTTTAACATCATCCAAGCTCGGCATTTCTCCTGCATTGCTAAAGACATCGTCTTTCGTATACGCCAAAATCTGATCGGCCATTTACAAACTATCTCCATGGCCGAATATGAAAGCTTAGGCACGGGCACGGTGGTTACGCATTTGGTTAAAGACTTAGATACCATTGATACTTTTATCGGTAGCACGGTTAGTAAGTTATTGGTGGCCAGTTTAACGATTTTTGGCACGGCGGCGATACTGTTATGGATGCATTGGCAGCTAGGTCTATTTATTATGCTGTTGAATCCCGCCGTTATTTACTTTACTCGCGTAGTTGGATCTCGCGTTAAAGATCTTAAGGCTAAAGAAAATTCTGCCTACCAAGTGTTTCAACAAGCACTGACCGAAACCTTAGAAGCCATCCATCAAATTCGCGCCAGTAATCGCGAGCAATATTATTGTGCACAATTGATTAGTAGCGCACGCTCAGTTAAAGACTATTCTGCCGCGTTTGCCTGGAAAAGCGATGCCGCCTCACGCATTAGTTTTTTAGTGTTCTTGTTCGGTTTCGATATATTTCGTGCTTGCGCCATGCTGATGGTGTTTTATTCTGATTTGAGTATCGGGCAAATGCTAGCCGTGTTTGGTTATCTCTGGTTTATGATGGCACCGGTACAAGAAATCTTAAGCATACAATATGCGTTTTATGCCGCTAAAGCCGCCTTAGCACGCATTAATGGTTTGTATGCTTTAAAACAAGAGCCAGCTTATCCACATCTTGAAAATCCTTTTCTGGATAAAAAAACCGTGGCTATTCGCGTAGATAACTTACACTTTAGTTATGGTGAAGAAACTATCCTGAACGGTATTAACTTAAGAATTAAAGCCGGAGAAAAAGTTGCCTTAGTGGGTGCCAGTGGCGGCGGTAAATCAACTTTAATACAAACGCTGATTGGGCTTTATACGCCGAGTTCTGGGCAGATTTGTTTCGATAATGTGCCAATAGAACGTATTGGTTTGGATGTGGTTAGAGAGCATGTCGTCACCGTACTGCAACATCCGGTGTTATTTAACGATAGCATCCGTGCAAATCTGACTTTGGGCAAAGAGGTGGCTGATGCGCTGTTATGGCAAGCCTTGGCGATTGCCCAATTAACCGATACCGTAAAAGATTTGCCGCAAGGCTTAGATACTATCGTCGGTAGACAAGGTATGCGCTTGTCAGGCGGTCAAAGGCAACGCATGGCCATTGCCCGTATGGTCGTGGCCGATCCTAAAGTAGTCATTTTAGATGAAGCGACCTCAGCACTGGATAGTTAAACCGAACATTATTTACATTTAGCCTTGGCTGAGTTCTTAAAAGGCCGTACCACGCTGATTATTGCTCACCGCTTAAGTGCGGTTAAACAAGCCGATCATGTTTATGTGTTTGAACAAGGTCTGGTGATAGAGCAGGGTAGTCATGAAACTTTACTCAACCAAAAAGGTCTTTATGCGAAATTATATGATGAATATCAGTAGGGTAGTCGAAGGCAAACTCCTCAATAATACCGTCGCTATCTATTCAATGCTTTATAACTCACCGACAGAGGCACTATGATCAACAAATTATTAGTCATACTTATATTAAGCGTGCTCCTTAGCCCAATGGCACAAGCTGTTGGCGAAGAACAGTCTTTATCAGCCCTTAAATCATTAGTCACACCTCAGCAAATTGAGCTACTTATACAAAAGTTTCAACCTACCATGAAGCCAGAGCAACGCACTCAGCTCTCAGGCTTAGTTCAACAGCAGATTAATAACTTAAGCACTAAAGAACTGGCACAATTTGCCAATGCTAAAATGATAGACATGCCTGATCTAGTCAAAAAACATATTAGTAAGATGCCAATTAGAGAATTAAAGCAAATTCAACAAAGCTTAAAATTACAAAAAAGTCCGCAACCATAAAGTCGCTGTTATTAACCAAATCATCATTCTAGCGGATAAATTTTAACCTTGTGGGGATGGTCCGTAGAGGCGTATTGCTAAGCCCATTTATCAGAAATTCAATGTTACAGGGCTTATTTTTGCAACCCTATTCCTAACCTAGTTATTGAGTTATGCAAACGTTTCGAACGCGGTTATAAACCCAGATCGGCATCGTAAACTTGAGTGCACTAGCTTCAGCTATTGCTTTGTAAAACAGCTAAAGCAGTTTTACTCCAAAACAGATAAGTACTTACTTACCAAGCGGGACGCGTTTTGCAAGCCCGTCCTTAACGTATCAAAAGTTATTGAAGCATCCGGACGTTTCGATCGGGATTTCAAGCTCCGACCGACATAGAAGCCTGGAGTGCAACAGTTTCAGCTATTTCTTGTAAAACAGCTGGAGCTGTTTTACACCAACTCACTATTTACTAAAAAAACTAATCACCAGCGAAGATACAGTAGGTTGGGCTAACCGCTCTATCGTTAACCCAACATTGATGCCGAGGAGTGTGGATTGCGAAAATCATGCAATACACTCTACAGGACTACCAAGCGGGTCGGAGTTTGCAACCCCGTCCTAAACGTTTAAGATTTCGCAAGTTATTGAGGCATCCAAACGTTTCGATCGGGGTTACAAACCCTCGATCGGCATCGGCGCCGAGAATGGCCTTAACACAAGATTAGATGACTGAAAAAACTGGAGTGCAACAGCTGAAGCTGTTTTACTGCAAAGCAAATTACTAACCCGACCTACAAATTGTCATTTAATAAATAAAGTGTCAGTATTTTTTACACTCGCGAATTCATATAACCAAGTACTTCAAAAGGAATGCCAGGTATTTCTAGCGTTTACTGTGTCAGGTTTCTTAACACTGTTGCTTTTCTTCTGATGCCTACAAGGATTAGGCTACTGTTGTAGCCGACAGGTGATTAAAGTCTACACAGAGTGGCAGGCGTTTTCTAGGTTAGAAAAGCATCAGCAGACCTAACAAGCCAAAGAACAAGCCTCTAGTTTTTATTATAAAAAAGCATACAAAACATAATGTTGAAACAAAACTATCGCCAAGTTATTTCTAATTACACTCTCAGTTGTCCCTATGTAGCCGTGTCAACCCTGAAAAACATCAAGGTCTATGCATAGAACTTAAGACCATTGGCGTATTATTTGCATGGTTATTAGGCAGCTGGTAAGACACCTAGCCATTAATCTCAAGGAAACTTTGACCACTATGCAATCTAGCTATGAAGTATTAGACCAAATTTTCAACAATGCGCCGTCTTCGATGTTCGCGATGGATCGAGAGCACCGCTTCATCTTAATCAATCCTGCACTTTTGCAATTTTGGGAATTGAACGAAGAGAAACTTATCGGGCATACCGAAATTGATGCCCTGCCTCAAGAGACAGCTACTAGGCTGTGGGCAGACAACGAACACATCATGAGTACAGACCGGTCATTACAACTTGAGGAGGAACTTTTACTCAAAAACGGCCAGCATAAGTCTATGACGACTATTAAGTTTCCGTTTCATGATAATAATGGCAAGGTCATAGGCCTGTGTGGTATCGCCACCGATATTACCCCACTCAAACAGGCAGAAGATGCACTGCGAGCCAGCGAGTCAACCTATCGCGCACTGTTCGACAATATGTTAAATGGCCTTGCTTACTGTCGCATGGTGTTCAAACAAGATCAGCCCGTCGATTTTGTTTATATCAAGGTTAACAAGACCTTTGAAACCCTGACGGGATTACACCAAGTTATTGGCCGAAAAGCCTCTGACGTTAAGCTCGGTACTAGTGAGCAGGATCAACAGTTATTGGAACTTTATGGCCGCGTAGCGTTAACAGGACAATCAGAACGTTTGGAACTGTTTGTCAATTCCCTTCAGGCTTGGTTTTCGTTGTCTGTCTTCAGCCCACAAGCCGTCTATTTTGTTGTAGTATTCGATGTCATTACCGAGAAAAAAGCAGTCGAACACAAGCTCATGCAGGGCGAGAAAAGATTGCGATTGGCCTTGGCTGCTGCCCAAATGGGTATATTTGAATGGAACCTCAACACAAACAGGCTCATCTGGTCGCAGCGCACCGTGGAGATATTTGGCTATCGTCCTGATGAGCTTAGTGGCGATTACACCGATTTCTCAAACCGTGTGCATCCAGAAGATCTACCCAAGGTTAAAGCAGAAATTGCCAGAAGCCAGACAGAGCGAATTCAATACTACTGCGAGTTCCGTATCATCTGGCCTGATGCCAGTGTGCACTGGATCACGGGCACCGGTGAATTCACCTATAATTCTGAAGGCCAGCCACTGCAAATGATGGGGACTGTCGAAGATATTAGCCAGCGCAAACGGGCAGATCTGGAACTATTAGAAAGCCATTTAAAACTAGAAACCGCTTTAGCCAGCATTAACGACGCTGTATTCATTTCCAATACCAAGGGGCAGTTTATCGATTTTAATGACGCTTTCGCGACATTCCACAAGTTTGGCAACAAAGCTGAATGTCTCCGGACTATGAATGAGTTCACTGAAATTCTGGACGTGTTCAAGGCCGATGGCGAACGCTTACCTTTGGAGCAATCGCCGGTACCCACAGCACTACGTGGCGAGACAGCCAGTAATGTCGAGTACACTCTGCGCAGGAAAGATACAGGCGAAACTTGGGTAGGGAGCTACAGTTTTGCTCCTATTCGTAACTCGGCGAATGAAATCATCGGGGCGGTGGTCACAGCCCGTGATATCACTGAGAAAAAACGCATAGAGCAAAAGCTGCGTGAAGCAGAAGAGCTGTGGATATCCGCGCATTATACGCGCAACCTGATTGAAACCAGTCTTGATCCGCTACTTACCATTAGCTCAGATGGAAAAATAACCGATGTTAATACGGCCACCGAAATGGTGACCGGATATGCTAGAGATAAGCTGATTGGCAGCAATTTTACCAATTACTTTACAGCCCCCATGGAGGCTATGACCGTCTATCAGCGAGTATTCCTCTCAGGATCAGTCCGAAATTATGCGCTAAAAATACAGCATAAGGACGGCCACTTAACATCCATCTTGTTTAACGCCACTGTTTATCGTAATGAAACGGGGCAAATAGCTGGGATCTTTGCTGCGGCGCGGGACATCAGCGAAATTGAATTAATACAACAAGCCCTAAAAATCAACGAGGCATTGTTCACAGCCATGTTCAATGAGGCGCCTTTAGGTATTGCCTTGATAGACTCACTCACTGGCCAAATCAATGCAGTGAATCCCATGGTCGCCAAAATTGCCGGTGGAACCATGGTAGAAATGATGAACATCGACTGGATGAGTATCACTCATCCAGATGACCTACAAAAAGACCTAGATAATATGGCACTCTTGAATGCCGGAAAAATCTCCGGCTTTACCATGGAAAAACGTTATTTTCACCTAGACGGGAGCTACGTTTGGATTAATATGACGATTGCTCCGATTGTTGTAGCAGATAAAGCCCATCCCCAGCATCTTTGTATGATTGAGGATATTAGCGCACGTAAAATTACTGAAAATACCATCAAGCAATTGGCTTTTCATGATCCTCTTACTCATTTGCCCAACCGCCGACTGTTGCACGAACGACTCAAGCATAGTATTGATGTAGGGCGGCGTGACGGTAAGAACCTAGCTTTACTGATGCTGGATCTAGATCGATTTAAGATGGTCAACGACAGCTTTGGGCATCTGGCCGGTGATGAACTGTTGCAAAAAGTCGCTGAACGCATCACAGCAAGATTACGTGATGTTGACATGGTGGCCCGTCTGGGGGGTGATGAGTTTGTGGTGTTATTAGAAAATATTACCCAGCCAGAAGATGCCGCGCAGGTCGCTAATGAAATTATTGCCGATTTAACGGCTCGCTTTTGTTTAAGCCAAAGCGATGACATCCAGATTGGTGCCAGCATTGGTATCAGTTTATATCCCCAACACGGAACCAGTCCTGAAATACTCATGGATCCCGCCGATGCCGCGCTGTATCAAGCTAAAGACGCTGGACGCGGCTGTTTTGCCTATTTTTCTGAAGAGCTGACCCTAGCCGCTCAAGAGCGGATTGCTTTAGAACAAAGATTGCGACTAGCCCTTGCTGAACAACAATTACGTGTTTTTTACCAGCCACAAATTGATGTCAGCAGCGGTCAAATAATGGGTGTGGAGGCTTTAGTACGCTGGCAAGATCCACTGAATGGACTGCGTGCTCCGCAGCAGTTTATCGCCATTGCCGAAGACAGCGGTTTGATTGTGGAAATAAGCACTTGGGTATTATATGAAGCCTGTCGACAAGGTAAGCAATGGTTGGATGAAGGCTTTCTGCCTTTAACGATAGCCGTTAATGTTTCTCCACATCAATTGCGGCGTAATAATATGGGGCCATTAGTATGCAAAGTGCTGGCAGAAACCGGCTTTCCGGCCAATCACTTGGAGTTGGAAATAACAGAAACTGGCTTGATGGAATATCAGCATAAGGCCGCCGATATTCTTAAAAATCTTCGAGCACAAGGTGTTCGTGTGGCCATCGATAACTTTGGCACAGGGTATTCATCACTAAGTAGCCTTAAGCACTTCCCCATCGATGTCTTGAAAATCGATAAAAGTTTTATCGATGACATTCCTTTTTATCAAGATGATATGGAAATCGCTGCAACCATTATTGGAATGGCGCATACACTGGGCCTTAAAGTCTTGGCTGTCGGTGTTGAAACAACTGCGCAACTGGAATTTTTACAAGAAAAAGGCTGTGATAGTTATCAAGGCTATCTCAGTAGTCAGCCGGTGTCAGCAGAGGATATAACTAAGTTATTTTTGAGTTAGAAGCAAAACGTTACGCCGTTGTTAGAGTGAGCTGCATGAGTATTATCTCGTGATTGCTTTGTATTACACCTACGGATTACATACTTGCTTTACACAATAAGCCCAAGAAAACAAAGATTAGCTCAGCTTGGGAGACTTCTAATCACCCCAAATATTAAAAGGGCAATATGTACTCAAATTTAGTAACATAGCAACATGAACTCACTTTCTTTGCTGTTCTGGATTGTATCTGGAATCCTATTGCAACTGACAATCTATCTGGGCATCGTCTATTGGCGTCACTGGAAGGTTTATCACGCCTTGCCAAACCGAGAGGATTTGAATTTAACTGATGGCGTGGACAAATCACCAGACCTTAAAGATATTACTGTTACTACTCGATTGGAGTTTCGAAACTTCATAGTCGACCGAAAGGTAATGGAGGATGCTTGTTCGTCCATTTGCTCGTTTTTCCTCGTGCCAGAAGACAAAAAACCCCTGCCAGCTTTTCTGCCCGGGCAGTTTTTAACTTTTCGCCTCGACTTGCCGGCAGCGAGGGGAGGTAGCGAACAGATCATTCGTTGCTATTCCTTGTCGGATGCACCTCGCCCTGATTACTACCGAGTGTCGATCAAACGGGCGCCGCCACCTCTCGGCAGTCATGTTGCTCCGGGACGTTCATCCAATTATTTTCACGATTACGTCACCATCGGAAGCATTTTGCGAGTGCGAGCACCTTCCGGACATTTTAATATTGACCGCAGTGATGAGCCTTTGGTACTGATCGGCGGCGGCATCGGCATTACACCGGTGCTCAGCATGCTGAACTGGTGCCTGGCTAACCAGCCCGGACGCGAAGTCTGGCTATTCTATGGCGTGCGTAATGGCCGTGAAATGGTAATGAAATCGCATCTTGATGCGCTGGCCTTGTCACATACCAACTTTCATTTGCGTGTGTGTTTCAGTGCTCCTCAGCCGGAAGATGAAGCAGGGCGTGATTATCAGCACCTGGGACGAATCGATATCAAGCTGTTGCGAACCCAATTACCTGCCAAGCTTTACCACTTCTACATTTGTGGGCCCACCCCGATGCTGGAAAGTCTCGTTCCGGCACTGAAGGATTGCAAGGTGCCAGATACACATATCCATTTTGAGGCT
This sequence comes from Crenothrix polyspora, assembly GCA_945902915.1. Taxonomy (GTDB): domain Bacteria; phylum Pseudomonadota; class Gammaproteobacteria; order Methylococcales; family Methylomonadaceae; genus Methylobacter_C. The sequence continues at coordinate 10,847 of CAMDNJ010000071.1, forward strand.
TTTGGGCCATCATCGATCAAACGCCGTAGCGCTAAGGACTCAGTTATCGATGCGCAGAACGAGGCGGCTATGGCTATCTTTGTGAATTTTGCCCAGTCCGGCAAGCAACTGCAATGGCCGCTATTGGCCGGCAGCCTGCTCGAATTGGCTGAAGCACAGGGTATCAGCGTTAATTCGGGCTGCCGTGCGGGTAGCTGCGGGAGTTGCCAGACCAAAATCCTGTCAGGAGAGGTAGCCTATCGCCAACCGCCGGATTACGATCCGGAGCCCGGCACCTGCCTGCTCTGTGTCTGCACACCCAAAACTAGCATAACGCTGGAGGCTTAAATGACGACTTCGCTGTGGCGCCAACATATCCTTCCCTTCGGTCTGCTGCTGGGCCTGCTGGCAGTTGCCACCTTGGCTGGGGATTATCTTCTGCATCAATTGAATCTGGTATGGGTAGGCCGCTATCTAGGCATTCCCGGCATAGTCTTAATCATTATTTCGTTAACTTATTCCCTACGCAAACGCAAAGTTATCATGGCGGGAAATCCGAAAGCACTGCTGACTTTTCATGAATTCACAGCCTGGTTCGGTTCGTTGCTGGTATTGGTCCATGCCGGCATTCATTTCAATGCCATCCTGCCTTGGCTAGCCACAATGGCCATGAGCGTGAATGTACTTAGCGGTTTGGTTGGCAAACTGTTGCTGGGGCAATCTCGCCGTCATCTCCAAGGTGAGCGCGATGATTTACAGCTTCAAGGTTTCTCCAGTGTTGAGGTGGAACAAGCCTTATTCTGGGATGCAGTGACTCTTGATGCGATGACCAAGTGGCGAAAAGTGCATATCCCGATTTTCATTGTTTTTGTATTACTGGCACTGGGTCATATCATCAGCATATTCCTGTTCTGGGGTTGGGTATGAACAACCTCCTAAAGGCAGTCCTTGCCGCTAACCTTATCGTGATAACGATTTTGGTTTTTATCTACCCACAGCTAATGATTGCACCGGGCAAACTGATTCCCGGCCATAAGCAATTGGATACCCATTGCTTTGCCTGCCACGCGCCTTTTAGCGGGGTCGCCTCCGAGCGCTGTATTACCTGCCATAAACCTGCCGATATCGGTCGTTTGTTGACGACAGGACTAGCCATTGCAAAGCCACACACTTCACCGCTCTTTCACCAGCAGTTGAATAGTCAGGACTGCGTAGCCTGCCACACCGATCATGCTGGGGTGCTGCGCTTTATGCAGCAGGGTCGTTTCAATCATGCCTTGCTGCAAAAAGCAACGAGAGAGCAATGCCAGAATTGCCATAAGCCGCCCATCGATTTGCAGCACCAGCAGATTACAGGGAGTTGCGCTCAGTGCCACACACAGGAAAAGTGGCTGCCAACGACCTTCAATCACAGCCAGTATTTTTCATTAGATGGCGATCATAATACGCGTTGTGTGACCTGTCATGTGGGCAATGATTACAGTCATTACACCTGCTATGGTTGCCACGAACACTCGCCTTCAAGTATACGTCGCAAGCACATCGAGGAAGGCATCAGTAATTTCGACAATTGTGTTGCGTGTCACCGAAGTGGAAATGAACATGACATTCGTGATGTGGATGGAAAAAGCAACCGTGAAAAAGAGGATGACTAACTCTTGCAAAATGTAGCTTAGGGGCATTTCAATCTTCGAACTGCAAAGTCAGTTACTAGGGTTATCACTTTGAATATGTAGACGTCATCGACCGTACAGCGATTGAGCAAGCCATTACCCAATTTTGAAAATGGGTGAAACTGATTGGCAGGCGCTAATTGAGTGCCGAGAGAACGATTTCCCATTGTGAGCGAAAAAGAAGCGTTGGTGGCAATGATGGGAACCGACTAAAAGAATTGACGCTGAATAGCGATTGTTATAATATAACATCACCATTTGAATAAGCAGCTTATCACCATAAATCCTTCTGCAGAAGCAAGCCAAAGCCATTCTCATTCCTTAGAACACGACCATAAAATATGAATAAAAAACTTGCCGTTATTGTCTTCCTTTCCTCATCCTTGAATGTGCCGACAGCTTATGCAACCGAACAGAACATAATTGAATTAGATGAAGTGGTTGTCACCGGACCCTTGCAAAAAAAAGTCTCAGAATCCGCTGTCCCGGTTACCGTTTTAAGCGATGATGAATTACGCTTGAAAGTCGGACACAGCATCGGTGAAACGCTGAAAAACG